>JAQUOB010000049.1 GCA_028717325.1 Candidatus Margulisiibacteriota bacterium | reverse complement strand
GGTCGACGGCCGGGAGGCGAAAATTTTAGACGCCAATATGTTCTTTTCGGCGATCGCAGTTGCTCCGGGTGGTCACGAGGTCAAATTTGTTTACGATCCGTTGAGCTTGAAAATAGGGGCGGGGATATCAATAATCAGTGCCCTGTGCTGCGTGCTTTGTTTTTTAAAGTGGGGCGGCCAACGGGAATCGAACCCGTGACAACAGAACCACAATCTGCTGTGTTACCCCTACACCATGGCCGCCATATGCCCGCCACCGCGAGTTATGCGTTCTTGTTCTTTTGAAAAAAGGCAATATAAACGATCTCAAGTAACCCGATGGCATTGATCACCAGCAGTGCCACGAACCAGGCCGGCTGGTTGTTCCGCGCCGATTTCCAGAGCGCGACGCCTTTCCAGCTCAAGGACCAGATGATTACAACGGCAAGCAGTATGTTCAAGGTCAGCTGTGACATAAAATTCTCCTTAATCCTCTTTTCTCTTGAATAACATTATAGATTGATTGGCGAAATGAGTCAAACGAACAGCTATCCCTGTTTTTAGCCGGTCGAATCCCTGAAATTCCGCGGTGTTTTAATAGAAAATAATGCGGAGGCCGCTATGGAAATGACCGGAACACGAGGAATTACTTTAAAACAGCTGGGACAATGTATTCGCATCCCGACCCGGGCCGGCGAAACGGCGCCTATTAGGAGAAGTCAATATTTGACCGGCCTCAAAGAGGGAATAGGACAACAAATACTGAAACGCCGGGAACTGGCTACAGCCGCCAAACTGATCGGTCTGAGGTCGTGTCCGGCTGAAAGGCGGGTCAGGCTCGAAGACCCGCCAGAAAATGACGCGGCCATAATGGCTCTGAGGGCGAACGCCGCCAAAACGCCAGGCCTGACTTTGTTGGATGTTTATCGGAACGCCCTTGACGTTAATGACCCGAACGGTGAAATAAGTGAAGAAATGGATGAGGAAATAAACGTGTATCTGTTTAACGATGTTGTCTCGCCTCAAGATGCCCAAGATCTTTACGGTTTAATGGATTCGGAGGACAAAAAGAGATTTTGGCTGCAGTTTGGATCGGCCGAAGAAATGCAGCCGGTCCAGAATAGCCTGGGCAAAAAGAATCTGCTGGAAGCCTTTGGTTTACTGAACGATGGCAACATCGTCTTTTTTTGGCTGGGGTTGGAAGATGAGACGGTCAAAAGGTCCTGGCTGAAAACGATCGGGCCGGCGGAACAGAGAGGATTCCTGGTCGATTGCTTAACAGTTGCCTGGGTGATAGGTTTGGGCAGAAATGAAATAGAAAGTCATTTCCGCGCTCACTTTAAGAGCGAAGAAGAACGGACCGCTTTTTTTAGCGTGGCCGATCTATTTAGTAAAGATTTAGTTTCCTTCAAACAAGCCGTTGCTGCTTATTTCGTCCGCAGCCGGTCTGATGAGATCAAAGCTGTTTTGCTGAAATTAAACCCCGCTCGCTGCCAGGAGATAATCAAAAACCTGCTGCTTTATTATTATCTTTTACCCAAAAAACTGGATTAAGAGTAGAATGCGCCATGAAGGACTTGAACCTTCAACCAACTGATTAAGAGTCAGCTGCTCTACCAATTGAGCTAATGGCGCGTAAACACACCTTTTATTATAACATGATGCCCAGGAGAGGACTCGAACCTCCAAGCCTTGCGGCACATGGTCCTAAGCCATGCGTGTCTGCCAATTCCACCACCTGGGCGGGGAAATCAAACGGGCCCGAGAGGATTCGAACCTCCGGCCTACGGATTAGAAATCCGTTGCTCTATCCAACTGAGCTACGGGCCCATTAAAAAAGCGGGAGACCGGATTCGAACCGGCGACCCTCACCTTGGAAGGGTGACGCTCTACCAGCTGAGCTACTCCCGCATCTCGGGGCGACTGGATTTGAACCAGCGGCCTCCTGCTCCCAAAGCAGGCGCTCTACCAAGCTAAGCTACGCCCCGTCGAATAAAAAAGTTTAACACGAGTACTAATTGTAGTCAAACACGGGGAGAAGAGCGAAAAAGTGAAATTTTTGGCGGGGCAGAGCGATAATAAGATGCTGGAATATTCGTGACATGCTGGATCGATTAACCTTAACCCGGTGTCGCCTAGCTTGACGGTATTCCAGTTTTTATATCCCCACACCAAACATTCCCCAAGAGTTAATCTTAGCTTTTGGTGTGGGGATATATTATACCTCAATTTTACTTCTCTGTCAATCTGATGTAAAATTAGCCCGTGAATAACCAAAGGATACTCGGGGCGGTCCTTTTAATAACCGTTCTCCTCTTTATTGTCGAGCTGGTCGGCGGCTTCATGTCCAACAGTCTGGCGCTGCTCTCCGACGCCGGACATATGCTGACCGATACACTGGCCCTGACGCTGGCCCTCTTGGCCTCGCTCTTCGCGGCCCTGCCGGCGACCCAAAAAAGGACCTTCGGTTTTTACCGTCTGGAGATCCTCTCGGCTCTCCTGAACGGCTCGGTCCTGACGATCATCGCTCTTTTTATTTTTTATGAGGCGTTCCTGCGGCTGGTCCATCCGGCGCCGATCCAGAGCACGATCATGTTAATAGTGGCAACGATCGGCCTGCTGGGCAATATCGGCGGCGCCGTCATCCTGGCCGGGGCTTCGCGGGAGAACCTCAACGTACGCGGGGCTTTTCTCCACGTGCTCTCCGACGCCGTTTCTTCGGTCGGCGTGATAGTCGGCGGCGTTTTGATCCATTTCTTCGGCTGGTATTACGCCGATCCGATCCTCGGCTTTTTGATCGGCATTTTGATACTCCGGGGCGCTTTTACCTTGATCTCCGAGTCGGCCAACGTCTTGCTCGAAGCGACCCCAAAAGGCCTGAAACTCGATGATGTGGTCTCGGCCATCTGTTCGGTCAAAGGGATCAAGGATATTCACGACCTGCATGTCTGGTCGATCACTTCGGGCATCAATACCATTGCCGCTCATCTGGTGATCGAAGACGCCGACGCCGAGCGGACCAACGGGATACTCCGGGAGGTCAGGGAGCTTTTGAGCGCGAAATTTAATATTATGCACTCAACGTTCCAAACGGAGTGCGAATCCTGCCCGGAAGAGCTCTTTTGCCATTTTGAACGGCCCGAAAGTGCCGGTCATCATGAGCACTGAGATCGTCAAAGTTGCCGATCTGACCAAAAAATTCGGCGATTTTACGGCGGTTGACGGCATCTCCTTCTCGCTCAACAAAGGTGAGGTCTTTGGCTTTCTGGGGCCCAATGGGGCGGGCAAGACCACGACCATCAATATTCTCTGCACACTCCTGCGTCCCACTTCGGGCAGCGCGTTCGTCACCTGCTGCGACGTGACCAAAGACCCGAACCGGGTGCGCCGGGCGATCGGCATCATTTTCCAGGACCCCTCTCTCGACGACCGGCTGACCGTCGAAGACAATCTAAAATTCCATGGCTATTTATACAACATGGACCACGCGCTGATCGAAAAAAGGATATCCGACGTCCTGACACTGGTCGAGCTAAATGACCGGCGCCGTAATTTTGTCCGCCAGCTGTCCGGCGGCATGAAGCGGCGCCTGGAGATCGCCCGGGGCCTGATGCACCAACCCGAATTACTGTTTCTGGACGAGCCGACGATCGGCCTGGACCCGCAGACGCGGGCGCATATCTGGGAATATATCCTCAAGATGCGCCAGGAACACGATCTTTCCATCTTCATGACCACTCATTACATGCAGGAGGCGGAAGTTTGCGACCGGGTCGCGATCATCGACCACGGCAAGATCGTCGATCTCGATTCGCCGGCGAATTTAAAGAACAAGTATGGTGAATCTACGCTCGAAGGCGTCTTTCTGAAGCTGACCGGCCGGGAGATCAGGGCACAAGCGGGCGAGTCCGCCTGGTCGCAGTGGATGAGGAGGAGTTGATGGGCGATTTTTGGGCGATTTATATCCTCTGGCTTCGGGACATCAAAAGATACTGGTATGACAAACCCCGGATCTTCGCCTCGCTCGGCCAGCCGATACTGTTCCTGTTCGTTTTGGGAACGGCTCTGTCGCCGGCCTTTACCGGCCCGGGCGGGATAAATTTTTCCGAATTTATTTTTCCGGGTATTATTTCCATGACCGTCCTTTTTACATCGATCTTTTCGGCTATCTCGATCGTCTGGGACCGCGAGTTCGGTTTTTTGAAGGAAGTGCTGGTCGCTCCCGTTTCCCGCTGGACGATCGTGATCGGCAAGGCGCTGGGCGGCTCGACCGTGGCCGTGCTCCAGGGCTGTCTGATGCTGATACTGGCCCCGCTGGTCGGGGTTAAGCTTTCGATCCTGATAGTGCTCCAAAGTATCCTGGTGATGTTCCTGATTGCCCTGGCCATTACCGGGCTGGGGATCGTCATCGCCGCCAGGATGAAAGAGATGGAAGGCTTTCAGATGGTCGTAAATTTTGTCATTATGCCGATCTTTTTCTTGTCAGGCGCCTTGTTCCCGCTTGACCGTCTGCCCGGATGGCTGGCCGTCCTGACCAGGATCGATCCTCTGACTTACGGTGTCGATCTCCTGCGCCGGACAATGTTAAGCGTCGGTTCGATCAATCCGCTGATCAGCCTGGCCGTCATGCTGGTCTTTATCCTCATCATGTTTGCCGTTGCCGTCATGGAGTTTAACCTGGCGGAATGACCCCGGGTTTTACTCGGGGTCTTTTTTTGTTATAATCATAATCTACTCATGAATAAGATCCTCAAAAAAGAAAAGATCAACGAAAACGTCGCGCGCATCACCGTCGAGGCGCCGCAGATAGCGCGGGCGGCCAAAGCCGGCCAGTTTGTCGTCGTGGTCCCCAGGGAAAACGCCGAACGCATCCCGCTCACCATCGCCGATTTTGACCGGGCCGCCGGCACGGTCTCGATAATTTTTCAGATCGTGGGGGCGACCACGGCCGTCCTCAACTCTTTAAAAGAGGGCGAAGAGATCGCTCATTTACTGGGCCCGCTCGGCACCCCTTCGCACGTCGACAAGTTCGGCCACGTTGTGGTGATCGGCGGCGGGGTGGGGATCGCCGAGATATATCCTTTTGTTAAGGCGCTCAAGCTGGCCGGCAATCAGGTCACGACGATCATCGGCGCCAGGTGCAAGGATTTATTAATATATGAGAAAGAGTTGTCAGTTATTAGTAGTAAGTTGTTAGTTACAACCGATGACGGGACGTGTGGCCGGAAAGGCTTTGTTTCCGACGAGCTCAAAGACATGATCGCGGCGGGGCTGAAGATAGATCTGGTCATCGCGGTCGGCCCCGTGCCGATGATGAAGGTCTGCTGTGACGTGACGCGGCCGCACGGCATCAAAACGGTCGTTTCGCTCAATCCCCTGATGCTTGACGCGACCGGCATGTGCGGCATCTGCCGGGTGACGGTGGGCGGCCAGGTCAAGCTGGGCTGTGTTGACGGCCCGGAGTTCGACGGCCACGAGGTCGATTTCGCGGAACTGACCAGCCGGTTGAGGATGTACAAGGACGTGGAGAAAAGGGCGTATGATCATGTTTGTAAATTGCTGGGGGGCTAGGGGTCAGGGACTGGGGACTAGGAAATAAAATGGCTGAAAAGAAACAAAGATTACATATGAAAGAGAGATCGGTCGCGGAGCGCATCCGCGATTTTGAGGAAGTGCCGCTCGGCTACACGGTCGAGCAGGCGATCGAAGAAGCCAAGCGCTGTCTGCAGTGCCGCGACCCTAAGTGCGTGGCCGGCTGTCCAGTCGAAGTCGATATCCCCGGTTTTTTGAAGTTCGTCGTCAAGGGTGATTTTGATTCGGCCGTCAAAAAGATCAAAGAGACCAACAGCCTGCCGGCGATCTGCGGCCGCGTTTGTCCCCAGGAAGACCAGTGCGAGATGAAATGCATTTTGGGCATCAAAGGACAACCGGTTGGGATCGGGAATCTGGAGCGATTTGTCGCGGACTATGAGCGAGAATCCACCTCACCCGCTGGCGCAAACCGTCCCCCCTCTCCATCTACGATGGAGAGGGGAATGAATTCCGACGAAAGTCGGAAGAAAGGGGTGAGGATCGCTATCGTTGGTTCCGGGCCCGCCGGATTGACCTGTGCGGGCGACTTGGCCCGGCTCGGCTATCAGGTGACAATGTTTGAATCGCTGCACGTCACGGGCGGTGTCCTCTCTTACGGCATTCCCGAATTCCGCCTGCCCAAAAAGATCGTCAATCTGGAGATCGATTACGTAAAAAGCCTGGGCGTCCAAATTAATTCCGACGTTTTGATCGGGAACACTTATTCGATCGATGAGCTTTTAAAAGAATATCAGGCGGTTTTTATCGGCTCTGGGGCGGGCGCGCCCAAATTCATGAACATTGCCGGCGAGAACCTGGACGGCGTCTATTCCGCCAACGAATATCTCTTCCGCGTCAATATGATGAAGGCCTGGAAATTCCCCGACTACCTGACGCCGGTCAAGATCGGCCCGCGGGTAGCGGTCGTCGGCGGCGGCAACGTCGCCATGGATGCGGCCAGAGTTTCTCTCCGGCTGGGCGCGGACGAGGTTTATATCATCTACCGCCGGACGGAGAAAGAAATGCCGGCCCGCAAAGAAGAGATCAAACGGGCCGAAGAGGAAGGGATCGTTTTCAAATATCTGACGCTGCCGGTCAAATATCTGCCCAATTCAGACGGCTGGGTCTCGGAAGTCGAATGCATCCAGATGGAATTAGGTGAGCCGGATGCTTCGGGCCGAAGACGGCCGGTCGAGATCGCTGGTTCTAACTTCCGGATCCCGATCAATGCGGCTATCGTGGCGATCGGCAATTCTCCCAATCCGTTGATCCAGCACCGAACGCCCGAATTAAAGACGGAAAAATGGGGCGGGATCATCGTGGCCCAGGATCAAATGACTTCGATCCCCGGCGTTTACGCCGGCGGCGATATCGTCCGCGGCGCGGCCACCGTCATCTCCGCCATGGGTGACGGCAAAAGAGCTGCCCGGGCCATTGACGCTTTTCTTCGTCGGTAGGATTGTGTATAATTCTCAGCATGAAAATAGGCCTGGGGCAGATCAATCCGATCGTCGGCGACTTTAACCTCAACAGCGCAAAGATCATCGATCTGATCGAAGAAGCCCGGCACGAAAAGGCCGATCTGGTCGTTTTTCCCGAGCTCTGCCTCACCGGGTATCCGCCGGAAGACCTGCTCCTAAAACCCAAATTTATTGCCGACAACCGGCTCGCGCTGGAGAAGGTAGCCAAAGCGGCCGGCGGGATCGCCGTCTACGTCGGATTTGTTCACCAAGAGAAGGGTGTGCTCTATAACGCCGCGGCTTTTATCGAAAACGGCAAGGTTAAAGAGATATATCATAAGATGAACCTGCCCAATTACGGCGTTTTCGACGAGAAGCGTTATTTTCGGGAAGGCAATAAATGTTCGATCATCAGCTACAAGGGCCTGAAGATCGGCCTTGGTGTTTGCGAAGACATCTGGGTGGAAAAAGGGCCGTATGAGGAAGAGATCAAAAAAGGGGCGCAACTGATCTTAAACATCAATGCCTCCCCTTATCATGTCGGCAAGATTAAAGAACGGGAAGCGCTTTTGAAGCGGCGGGCCAAAAAGTATAAAGCGACTTTTGTTTACGTCAACATGGTCGGCGGGCAGGACGAACTGGTTTTTGACGGGGGGAGCATGGTCTTTGACCGGCGGGGGAATCTCATCGCCGCCTGCGACCAGTTTCGGGAAGAACTGCTTTTCGTCGACCTCGATAAGGACCGCATAACCGGCTGGCAGTGGCTGGAAGAGCCGGAGGAGATCTATCGGGCGCTCGTTCTCGGCGTCAAAGATTATGTGATAAAGAACGGCTTTTCCGAGGCGGTGATCGGGCTCTCCTG
>JAQUOB010000048.1 GCA_028717325.1 Candidatus Margulisiibacteriota bacterium | reverse complement strand
CTCCCTGGCCGGACATGGAAAGCCAACTTACAACTAACAACTTACAACTGACAACTCTCGAGTCCCAAAAGCCGCTCCATGAATTCGACGCGCTCGGTTTCAGTCTGGGCCACGAACTGACGTATACCAATATAATCACGATGCTCAAGTTGGGAGGTATCCCGGTTCGGAGTTCGGAGCGGGGAGACGGTGATCCGCTGGTCCTGGGCGGGGGTCCCTGCTCTTTCAACCCGGAGCCGGTCGCCGAGTTTTTTGACCTTTTTGTCATTGGTGAAGCCGAGGAGGTACTGCTCGAGATCATCGATTCGCTTAGAAAATCGAAAGTAGAAAGCAGAAAGCAGAAATTAGGAGAACTCGCAAAAATCCACGGCGTCTATGTCCCCGGCTTAAGCCAAACTGTCACTAAGCGATTCATCAAGGACCTAACCCCCACCCCCTACCCCCTCTCCCCCATCGTCCCCTTCATCGAAGCCGTCCATGACCGGGCCGTGCTGGAAATAATGCGCGGCTGTAAATGGGGCTGCAAATTCTGCCAGGCCGGCTGGACCTACCGGCCGGTCAGGGAGAAGGGGATGGAAGCACTGCTACAGCAGGCCGATGAGGTCATCAAAAATACCGGTTACGAAGAACTGACCCTTATTTCGCTCTCCAGTTCCGATTACGGCCGGATCGACGAGCTGGCCATGACCCTGGCCAAAAAATATGAGAGCAAAAAGATAAATATCTCGCTGCCCTCGCTGCGCACGAACTCATTTTCCGTCAAGCTGGCCAAAGAAATCGCCCGCGTGCGCAGCAGCAGCATCACCCTGGCGCCAGAAGCCGGCACCCAGCGCCTGCGCGACGCGATCGGCAAGAACATGACCGAAGAAAATATTATTGAGGGGGTCAAAGCCGCGTTCGAAGAAGGGATCGAAGCGATCAAGCTCTATTTCATGATCGGCCTGCCGACCGAGACCGAAGAGGACCTGCTTGCCATTTGCGAACTGGCCAATAAGATCATCGGGATCGGAAAACAACATTCCCGCCGGGCCAGAATAACCGTCAATCTCTCAACCTTCATCCCCAAACCGCATACCCCCCTCCAGTGGGAGCGGCAGATCACGATCGAAGAAACGCTGGCGAAACAAAAATTCATCAAACAAAATGTCAAGAACAGGAATATCGAGATCAAATGGCATCACGCGGAAGCCAGTTTTCTTGAAGGGGTCTTTTCCCGGGGCGATCGGAAATTATCGGCCGTGATCGAAAAGGCCTGGCAACTGGGCGCCCGTTTTGACGCCTGGTCGGAGCATTTTAAGTTCGATCTCTGGCTAACGGCTTTTGCCAAGAGCGGGATCGACCCCAATGAATATTTGAAAGCCAGGGCTTTCGACGAACCCCTGCCCTGGGACCACATCGAGACCGGCGTGCCGAAAGAGGTCTTATTGCTTCATGCAAAAAATAAAGGTTAAATACAAAAAAGGCGAGGAGGTCAAATTCATCTCGCACCGCGACCTGATGCGGGCCTTTCAGCGCGCGATCAGGCGGGCCGACCTGCCGGTCGCCTATTCGCAGGGTTTCAATCCTCACATGAAGATCTCCTGGGGCAACGCGCTTAAGGTCGGAGCCGTGTCTGACGGGGAATTTGCCGAAATACAGTTTGAATTATGGGTCAAGCCGCCCGAGCTAAAAGACCGCCTCAACCGGCACCTGCCCAAGGGACTTGAAATATTAGAGGCTTTTCTGGTATAATTACCTAAGATATGTACGCTATTATTGAAACAGGCGCCAAACAATATCGGGTCAGCCCGGGAGATATCTTAGACGTCGAACTGCTCGACAACAAAGAGAGCGTGACGTTCAATGAGGTTCTGTTTTTCGCCGACGGTGATAAGATCGAGATCGGTACCCCGTATTTAAAAGGGACCAAAGTTTCCGCTAAAGTTTTGGGCGTCAACAAAGACGACAAGGTTACGGCTTTTAAATATAAACACAAGACCAATTACCACCGGACAAAAGGCCATCGGCAAAACTACACTCGCATCCAAATAGAGGAGATCAAACATGGCGCATAAAAAAGGCGGCGGTACTTCCCGCAACGGCCGCGATTCCAACGCCCAGCGGCTCGGGGTCAAGGTTTTCGGCGGCCAGCAGATCAATGCCGGGGGCATCATCATCCGGCAGCACGGCTCAAAGTTCTACCCGGGCAAAAACGCGGGCATGGGCTCTGATTTCACAATTTTTGCCAAAGCCACTGGCACGGTTGTCTTCGAGCCCGGGCATCGCGTCGGCGTCAAAGCCGCTTAAATAATAATGGGCCAGCCGTCAAATGGCTAAAAAATCCTACAAAACCATCATCCTCAAGATCGGCTCCAGCACCCTGACTTCTCCCGAAGGAAAGCTTGACCTCGACAATCTCAAACGGATAGTTTCTGAAGTTGCCGGCCTGGTCAAAGAAAAGGGAAAAAAAGTTTTGATCGTTACCTCCGGCGCGATCGTTACCGGCTCGGAAAAGCTCGGCATGGGCAAACCGAAAACCATCCCCGAAAAACAGGCGGCCGCGGCTGTCGGCCAGTCGCTCCTGATGCGGCAATACGAAAAGGCCTTTGAAGCCTATGGGATCCCGGTCGCCCAGATACTCCTGACCCGCGATGCCATCACCGACCACGAAAGATATCATAATGCCCGGAACTGTTTGATGACCTTGCTCAAGGAATCGGTCGTGCCTATTATTAATGAAAATGACACCGTGGCGGTCGAAGAGATCAAGATCGGCGATAACGATAACCTGGCCGCTCTGGCGGCCGGCATGATCGGCGCCGACGCCCTGATCATCCTGACCGATATCGATGGCTTTTACATGAAAAATGACGAGGGTATTCCTTATCTCGCCGAGGAGATAGCCGCGATAACGCCCGAGGTTAAAGACGCGGCCGGGCACCCTTCCACCCAGCTTGGCACCGGCGGCATGATCACCAAGCTGCAAGCGGCCGAGATCTGTTCGAAGGCCGGGATCGAAATGCTGATCATCAACGGCCGAAAACCGGGCCTGATCGCTGCGGCGGCGGGCGGCGAGCGGGTCGGTACCCGTTTTAGCGTCCATTGAGCGGCCCGGATTTTTGTGTTATAATAAACGAATAAATCCTCTAAATCGAGAAAGGAGTCCCTTTGTGAAAAAGAATATTTTGATCGCGTTACTGGTCCTCGGCTCCCTGTCCCTGGCTTTATTTATAGCGGGCTGCGCCCCGGCCAAACAAGCCGGTGAGAATGTCGTTGAGCTGTGGGTTATGCCCAACTCGCTCAATCCCGTCGGCGATATCGAAGCGCTTTTGAAACCCTTCGAAGAGAAGACCGGGATCAAGGTCAAGATCACATCGGTCGACTGGGGCGCCGGCTGGAGCAAGATCACGACAGCTGCTACCTCCGGCGACGTGCCCGACCTGGCCCAGCTCGGTTCGACCTGGGTTTCGGCCATTGCCGCCATGGGCGCGCTGGAAGATGTCTCTAAAGAAGCGGTTGCCGCTCTGGGCGGAGCCAATGTGTTCGTTCCCGTCTCCTGGAAAACGACGGGCATTGAGGGTTCCGGCAAAGTTTCGGCCATCCCCTGGTTTGTGGACGCGCGCGCCCTCTATTTTAGGACCGACGCGTTCAAGAAAGCCGGCGTAACTGCCAAGGACCTGGACACCTGGGATTCTTTCAAGACGACCTGCAAGAAACTTTATGACGCCGACCTCGTTTTTGACGGCCAGCCGATGGCCCCGTTGGGGACACCCGGTAAAAACGATTGGAACGTCATCCACTCTCTGGCTCCGTGGATCTGGATGGCCGGCGGCGATTTTCTCTCGGCCGACCGCAAGACCTGTGTGCTGGACAGCGAGCAGGCGATCAAGGGCGTTTATTATTACATGGGCCTGGTCAAGGCCGGCTATGTGCCGTCGGAATATCTTGAGCTCAACACCGCCCAGGTCAGCGCCAATTTCAACAGCGGCGCCTGCGCCATGTACTTTGACGGCCCCTATGAAGTCAAAACCTTGACCCGTCCCCCTTCGGAAGGCGGCGCGGGCGGCTCGCCGGCCTCCAAAAACTTTTCCGTCGTCGGTTATCCCAAAGGCCCGAACGGCCGTTACACTTTCGTCGGCGGCTCCATGCTGGGTATTTTTAAACAAAGCAGAAATAAAAAGGCGGCTTTTGAAGTTATCAAATATTTAACCTCGAAAACGCCTCAGATCGAATATGCAAAAGTTTCCGGCTTCCTGCCGGCGCGCAAAGAGGCCTTTGATGACCCGTATCTTGCCGCCGATCCCAATCGCAAACTCTTTAAAGAGGCCGTCTTTTACGGTCGCACTTACCCTCCGATCCCCGCCTGGGGACTGCTTGAACCGATCCTGACCCGGCGGCTCGGGATCCTTTGGGACCTGGTCACCTCCGGCAAGGAATTAACTCCGGCCAACATCAAAGATCAGCTGAAATTAGCCAAGCAGGAAGTCGAAAGCATATTGAACCAAAAGTAATGTTAAGCTTTTTGGAACCTGCGAATAAATTCGCGGTTCCAAAAGCGAGGAACCGAGACTTCAGTCTCAGGTTCCGAGCTTAGGAGTCATTATAGATGTGCGGTATTTTCGGATACGTTGGCTATAAAGAGGCGCTTCCCTTCCTCGTCGAGGGTTTGAAAAAGCTCGAATACCGGGGTTACGATTCCGCCGGCGTGGCGACCCTTGATAAGGGCAAACTTTTTGTCAGCAAGTGCGTGGGCAAGATCTCCGATCTCGAATCTCTCCTCCAGCAAAAGCCGATCGCCGGCGAGATCGGTATCGGCCACACCCGCTGGGCCACTCACGGCCAGCCGTCGCATTTAAATTCCCACCCCCATGAGGACTGCCGATCGGAACTGGTCGTCGTCCATAACGGCATCATTGAAAATTACATGGAGCTCCGGCAGGAGCTGTCCGCGCGGGGCCACAAATTCAAATCGGCCACCGACACGGAAGTCCTGGCCCATCTGATTGAAGAAAACCTGGAAGCCGAAGGACTTTTTTCAGCGGTGCGTAAATCCCTGCTCGCGGTGCGCGGGTCTTACGCCCTGGCGGTGATCTCCGAGCGCGAGCCGGGCAAGATCGTGGCCGCCCGGCACGGCAGTCCGCTGATCGTCGGCCACGGCGAAGATGAAAAATTCCTGGCTTCCGACATTCCGGCCATCCTCAAATACACCGGCAAGGTAATTTATCTCGATAACGGAGAACTGGCGGAAATCTCTTCCGAAGAGACCCGCATCATCGGCCTTTCCGGCAAGTCGGTTTCCAAAAAACTGACCTTTATCTCCTGGGACCCTGAATCGGCCGAAAAGGGCGGCTACTCGCACTTTATGCTCAAGGAGATCCATGAACAACCGAACGCCATCCGCAAAACGATCGAAGGCCGCGTCGAAGCCGACAGCCACAAGATTCATTTTGACGAATTGAACCTGACTGATGAGGAGATTAGGCGCGTTAATCGGGTGGTCTTTACCGCCTGCGGCACCTCCTGGCACGCCGGCCTGATCGGCGAATACCTGTTCGAACAGCTGGCCAAACTGCCATCCGAAGTCGAGTATGCCGCCGAATTCCGGTACCGCAACCCGATCATCGACGAAAACACTCTGGTCATCGCCATCACCCAATCCGGCGAAACAGCCGACACGCTGGCCGCGGTCTGGGAAGCCAAAGCCCGCAATGCCAAGACGATCGCCATCTGCAACGTCGTCGGCTCGACCATTGCCCGCGAAGCGCACGGCGTGGTCTACACCAACGCCGGCCCGGAGATCGGGGTCGCCTCGACCAAGGCCTTTACCACGCAGTTAACGGTGATCTATCTTTTGGCGCTCCTCTTCGGCAAACGCCGGGGGATCATCGACGATAACGAGGCCACCGAGCTGATCCGCCGGTTGATCGAAATTCCGCAAAAGATGGAACAACTGTTGTTGTCCGAGCCCAAGATCGAAGCGATCGCGGAAAAACTTAGCAAAGCCACCAACGCCCTCTACCTGGGCCGCGGCAAGGGCTTTCCCATCGCGCTGGAAGGCGCGCTGAAGCTCAAGGAAGTTTCTTATATCCACGCCGAAGGTTATCCGGCCGCCGAAATGAAGCACGGGCCGATCGCTTTGATCGACGAGAACATGCCGGTCGTCGTCCTGGCGCTGGCCGGCCGCCGCTATGATAAGATCCTCGGCAATATCGAAGAAGTCAAAGCCCGCGGCGGGCAGGTCATTGCCGTTGCTTCGGAAGGCGACACTATGATCACCGAGAAATCCGATGAGATCATCTATATCCCCAGCACAATCGAGTCGCTTTCGCCTCTGCTCGCGGTCGTGCCCCTTCAACTGCTGGCCTACTACATCGCGGTCAAAAGAGGTTGCCACATCGACCAGCCGCGGAATCTCGCCAAGTCCGTTACCGTCGAATAATTCGCCTTCATTTTTGACTAACTCCCCAAAAAATGATATAAATTACCTGTGAACAGGCCCAAATACTACATCTCAACTAACAACGAATTTGTAATTGAGAATTACGATTCGGCCCCGACGTTTTCCAGTTTTTTCCCGGGCATCGCCGGGATCTTCGGCTGTCCGATGTGGGTCTTTTACGCCAACCGCGGCCAGTGCATCACCTCGGCCGGCGTATACGACAAAAATTCGGCGCTCATCGAATTTCAGTCGGCGAACAAGGCCTATCGGACCGTTGCCCTGCAGGGTTTTCGGACCTTCCTGAAAGTCGACGGCAAATTTTATGAGCCGTTCAGCGCGCTCGGCGACCGGCCCCGAAAGATGTTCATCCTGCCCCACAACTTGAGGCTCACGGAAGAAAATACCGCGCTCAAGCTGAGGGTCGAGGTCGTCTATTTTACCGTTCCCAACGAGCAGTTCCCCGCCCTCGCCCGCGTGCTGAAGATCACCAACCTCGGCAAAAAACCGCGGCGGATCGAAGTGATCGACGGCCTGCCGGCCATGATCCCGTTCGGCTTTGACAACGACCTCCTCAAACGGCTGAGCACGACCATCGCCGCCTGGAGCTCGGTGGAAAACCTGAAAAAGAACGCCCCTTTCTACAAGCTCAAGATCATGCCGGCCGACGTCACCGAAACCAAGCTGGTCCGTAAGGGAAATTTTTTCCTCTCCTTCTGCCGCGACAAAACGCCGGTCAAAATGATCGTTGATCCGGCGCTCGTCTTTGGCGAAGATACCGGTTTGGAGCGGCCGGCCAATTTTCTGTCCGCCGGCGCTTTCCGGCTGCCGGCCGAACAGCTGACCGAAGGCTTTATCCCCAGCGCTTTCACTTATAAAAAATTCACGCTCAAGGATGGCTTTGAGATCGCTTCGCTTTTCGGCGAGATCGACAGCGTCGAACTGCTCAACAAACTCAAAAAAAAGATCGCCAGCCGCGATTATTTGACCGGCAAATTTTTAGATAATAAGACCTTGATCGACGATATCACCGCCCGCATGAAGGGGATCACCTCCCACAACAGTTTTGACCTCTACGCGCGCAATACTTTTCTTGACAACGTGATGCGGGGCGGCTTGCCGCTGATCTTTGACGGCAAGGTCGTTTACGTCTACTACCGCAAACACGGCGACATGGAACGCGATTACAACGACTTCAAGCTGATGCCCGTTTACTTTTCCCAGGGCGACGGCAACTATCGCGATATCAACCAGAACCGGCGCAATGACCTGTTCTTCAACCCCGACATCGGGGCCGATAATATCTTTCGTTATTTCAACCTGGTCCAACTCGACGGCTATAACCCGCTCGTCGTCTTGGGCAGCAAATATTTCGTCAGGGAGCCCGGCCAGGCGGCCGGCCTGCTCAATAAACACCTCAAGGCCCCGGGCCAAGAACTGTCGGCTCTCATCACCCAGCCGTTCCTGCTCGGCGCGGTGTTAAAAAAGATCGAAAACTCCGGTGTCGGTTATAAAACATCGCGCCTTGAGCTGG
>JAQUOB010000047.1 GCA_028717325.1 Candidatus Margulisiibacteriota bacterium | reverse complement strand
CTGCGCCTCGGCCGGGAATTTCTCGAAGTCCATGGTTTTCGCGGCCGGCCGAAGGTTTGGGCGGTCATCAGAGAAGAACAAGGGAAGATCAAGGCTTATTTTTATCCCGACGAAAGAGAAGAAGCAACGCGGCTCCTCACGACCGCGGTTTTGGCCAAACAACAAGTCGGCCGCTCCTGGTTGCCGCTGATCCATCCGCAAATAGAGTATTCCAAGGAAAGCATCTGCCAGCAAGAAAGATTGAAGACCAGGCAAATCGGGGAATATCTGCTGGCCGCCAAGCCAGAGGCAGAATTTGAAATTGGAGAGAAAATCGTCAATGCGGATGGCCACATTTCGATCAGCATTGGTCTTAAGGGAGCGACCAAAATCGACGGCTATGCCGCCTGGGCCGGTCAGCCGGTCTACGGGAAAATTGTATTAAGAGGAGAGCAAAAGATTTTATTTTTCTGGCGCTCGAAGGAAGAGTCGCTGACAGAGCCGCCACTATTGCCGGCCGGACATCTGATGGCTGAAAGAGACGCTGTCACTGGTATCTGGAAGATTAATTTACCTGACAAGCGTCCCTGGAAATTAGCTACCGCGGAATATAAACTTTATCTGTTGACCGATGCCGGCGCCAGGATTTATGAAGATTATTGGCCGGCGGCGCCACACATCAGCCGGTTTAACAATATCCCTGGCCGACTGGTGCGTCGAGTTGTCGACAACTGCAATTATAATGTATTTTTCCCGGGCTCAGAAATAAAAACAGCTTTTGTCCAAACCAGAGAATTATGTGGCGTCATCAAGATCGCGGATTTTTGGCCGAGCCGGGAAAGTTGTCAAAAGGGAGAACACAAGCAAGACACCCGGATCGTGGCTTTTAAATGCCAGGGGAAATGGGAAAGGGTTAATTTGCGGCTGAAACCAGACGCAGTTCGAACACTCACTAAGAAGATACCCGAAAAAGATTTGCGAGCGGTTTTTGCCAGCGATTACATGGTGGATCAATATCCTCAGGCGACACAAAGGATCGTCGACGCTTTAAAATTGTACTGATTACAGAGCGGCAATGATCGCGTCGGCCATCTGCGAAGTCCCGACCGCGGTCGGATCGTTCCGGTCGGGTTTCAGGTCGTAAGTCACGTCTTTCCCTGCGGCGATCACTGCCGCGACGGCATTATCGAGCCGCCGCGCCGCGTCATTCTCCCCGAGGTAGTCAAGCATTAAAACCGCGGAAAGGATCATCGCGGTAGGGTTAACTTTGTTCTGGCCGGCGTATTTTGGCGCTGAGCCATGGATCGCTTCGAAAACCGCAATCCCCTCGCCTAAATTCGCCCCTGGGGCAATCCCCAAGCCACCTATCAACCCAGCGCAAAGATCGGATAAAATATCTCCATAGAGATTGGGCAAACAAAGCACGTCATAAAGTTCAGGCTTTTGAACCAACTGCATGCACATATTATCAATTAAACGCTCTTCGTACTCGATCTTTCCCTCGTAATCTTTCGCAACTTCACGGGTAGCAGAAAAGAACAACCCGTCGGTAAACTTCATGATATTGGCCTTGGAAATCGCGGTTACTTTTTTCCGCTGGTGCCTGACCGCGTATTCAAAAGCAAATTTGGCGATTCGCTTTGATCCGGAGACCGAGATCGGTTTGATGGAGAGGCCCGAATCCGGCCTGATATTCTTTTTAGAAAGTTTCTCGATCTCAGAAATTAACGTCTTGGTTTCCGGCTTGCCCTCTTCAAATTCAATCCCGGCATAAAGATCCTCGGTATTTTCCCTCACTATGACTAAATCGATGTTTTCGTATCTTGATCTGACCCCTTTGTACGACCTGGTCGGGCGCAGGCAGGCATATAGGTCTAGCTCCTTACGGATGGCGACGTTGACGGAGCGGAAGCCGGTGCCGATAGGCGTGGTCAACGGTCCCTTGAGGGCGACTTTGTTTTTTCTGATCGAAGCAAGCGTAGAAGCCGGTAGCGGCGTCCCGTATTTGGGGATGACATCGGCGCCCGCTTCGGCGATCTCCCAGTCAATTTTGACGCCGGTCGCGTCGACACAGTGTCTGGCCGCTTCCGAAACTTCGGGCCCGATACCATCACCGGGGATCAAAGTTATCTTGTAAACCATAGTATAAATTATTATATCAAAATTATTGCTGTATTTCTTCGTGTTCTTTGTGCCTTCGTGCCTTTGTGGTAAAATGGCATAGAATAACCACGAAGACACTAAGACACGAAGGTCACGAAGATGAAAAATATTAAAAACAAAAAGATCGCGGTCCTTTGCGGTGGGCGTTCCGGCGAACGCGCAGTCTCACTCCGCTCAGGCAAGCGGGTTTTTGAATCGCTGAAGAAGCAAAAATTCGATGTCATCCAGCTTGATCTCGCAGACGACCTGATCACCACCCTCAAAAAGAAAAAGATCGATCTCGTCTATATCGCCCTCCACGGCCGCTTCGGCGAGGATGGCTGTGTCCAGGGCCTGCTTGAGATCGCCCAGATCCCCTACACCGGCTCGAAGGTCCTGGCTTCGGCGCTGGCGATGAACAAGCTGGCCGCCAAACGGGTCTTTGACGCGGCAGGCATCCCGACGCCGCGCTACGTTCCGATCGATCAAGGGACCGACATCAAAAAAACCGCCGAGAAGATAAAACGGACGTTTCCCTTTCCGCTGGTCGTCAAACCGGTTTCCGAGGGTAGTAGCCTCGGCGTCAGCATAATTAAAAAAGAGGACGACCTGGAACGGACACTGGCCAAAACAGTTAAAGAATATAAAGACGTGCTGGTCGAAGAATTCATCAAGGGCCGGGAAGTGACCGTCGGGATTATCGGCCAAGACGACGACCTGCAAGCCCTGCCGGTCCTGGAGCTGGTCCCCCGCAAGGATTTTTACGATTTCGAGGCCAAATATACTTCGGGCCTGACCGAATTCATCTTGCCGGCCCGTCTGCCCAAGCCGCTTTATGAAAAAGTGCAGGCGACGGCCCTGGCGGCGCATCGCTCACTCGGCTGTTACGGGGTTTCGCGGGTCGATATCATCGTTTCGGCCGCCGACCATATCCCGTATGTCCACGAGGTCAACTCGATCCCCGGCATGACGGAGCATTCCGACCTGCCGGCCGAAGCCGCTCACGCCGGGATTTCTTTCGACGAACTGGTGGTAAAGATACTTGCGAGCGCGTATTAAAACTAAACGGCCCAGGCAAAAGCTGCCCCTGCGTTTCCGTTTGTTTTTGTTATTCATTCTTTTGGTCCTGATCGGTATCGGCGGCTATTATTTTCTCTCCCTGCCGATCTGGAGAATAACGGACGTGTCGGTCAGCGGCGCGCAGATGCTTTCGGCCGAAGAGATAAAAGACCTCTCCGGCATACCGATCTCCGAGAATCTGTTCTTTACGAGTTTTAAACGGCCGCGCGATAACCTGCGCAAGATCACGGCCATCAAGGATTTCCATCTCTACCGCCTGCCGCCGGGCACGGTCGTCATCAAGATCAACGAAAGAAAACCGATCGCGGTTTTGGTCTTCAAGAACAAATCGGCGATCGTCGACGAGGCCGGCTATATTTTGAACCGGAACCCGAACCTGACGCTCAACGTCCCCAGCATGACGGAACTGCCGGTCATCTCAGGCATCGGGACAGCAGAATTCAACGGGGAAGAGAGGATCGACCCCCAGGCCTCCCGGTTGATAGTTGAGATCATCACCGAACTCTCGGACCTTCTGGGCTCGCGCCATCTCCAGCTGACGACCGGCGGTTTTAGCAAGATCAGTTTTTCTCTCGACGATATCCTGCTGGTCAAGATCGGCCGCAACGAAGATATCCGGCGAAAAATGGAGATATTCAAGGCCCTTCTGCCGCAGATCGAAGGCCGGTGGGCGAACGTAGAGTACGTTGACGTCAGGTACCCGGAAAACCCGGCCATAAGATTCAAATAATTCCCCCATACCCCATCCCTCTTACCCCTCCCCAGTCTTGCATTTGCTCTTATCTATGATAAAATGATTTCATCAAAATCCAATCCGTCGAACGGAAAGGAGAAGGATACAAATGTTAGCAAGCAACGGTCAGGGCCAGGGTTTCGCGACGATAAAAGTTTTCGGCATCGGCGGCGGCGGCACGAACGCGGTCAACCGGATGATCTCGGGCGGGGTCAAGGGCGTTGAATTCTGGGGCTGTAATACCGACCTGCAGGCGTTAAACGTTTCTCTGGCGGACCACAAACTGCAACTGGGCATCAAGCTGACCCGCGGCTTGGGCGCCGGCTCCAATCCCGAGGTCGGCCAGAAGGCCGCCGAGGAGAGCCGCGACGACATCAAGATCGCGCTGGAAGGGGCCGACATGGTTTTCCTGACCGCCGGCATGGGCGGCGGCACCGGCACGGGGGCTTCGCCCGTCATTGCCGAAGTAGCTAAGGAACTTGGCTGTTTAACCGTCGGGGTGGTGACCAGGCCGTTCCGTTTTGAAGGGCCCGTTCGCATTTCTCAGGCCGAATCAGGCATCGCTCTCCTCAAAGAAAAAGTCGATGCCCTGATCGTCATACCCAACGACAAGCTTTTGCAGGTCGTCGAGAGAAAGACCTCCATTATCGAGGCCTTTAAGATCGCCGACGACGTTCTGCGGCAGGGCGTTAAGGGGATTTCCGACCTGATCACGGTGCCCGGCCTGATCAATCTCGACTTTGCCGATGTCCGCACGATCATGTTCGAAGCGGGCTCCGCCATGATGGGGATCGGCACCGGCTCAGGCGAGAACCGCGCGACCGAAGCCGCCGAGGCCGCCATTTCCTCGCCTCTCTTGGAAGAAACGATCACCGGCGCCAAAGGCATCATCTTTAATGTAACCGGCGGCTCCGACCTGACGCTTTATGAAGTCAATGAAGCGGCGGAGGTCATCTATAATGCCGGCGATCCCGACGCCAATATCATCTTCGGCGCCACGATCGATGAAAAACTGCAGGGCGACGTGGTCGTCACGGTCATCGCCACCGGCTTCCGGCCCTCGGCCAAGAAAGAAAAAGAGGCCCTGCCCTTCCTGCGGCCGCGCACGGTCGGCAGCGGCGCCGCCACGGCTTCGAACGCTTCGACTGCCGGCAAAGACCACATCGAATTGCCGCCGTTCATGAGATGATGGAACTTTTTTTCTGGCCGTTCATCAAATCAGTCGTCGCGCTCTTTATCATTACTGATTCTCTCGGCAATCTGCCCTTTTTCCTCGGCCTGACCGAAGGCGAGACCCAGGCGGAGCAGCGCAAGGTCTTTACCACCGCGCTCATCACGGGGTTTGTCATTCTGATCGGCTTCATCCTGCTCGGCAACGCCCTGCTGGCTCTTTTTAACGTCACGCTCGACGACTTCCGGATCGCCGGCGGCGTCCTGCTGTTCTGGATCGCGATCGAGATCATGCTGCGCGGCCGGATCAATATCGAGCACAAAGAAGACATGGGGGTCGTGCCGCTAGGGAGCCCCTTGCTGGTCGGTCCGGGCGCCATTACAACCGCGCTTGTTCTCCTGCAACTCTATGGTTATTTAGTCGTGATCAGCGCAATCGTGGCCTGTTTCGCCGTTATCTGGCTCGTTTTATTTTTCGCCGACCATATTTACGCGTTCTTAGGCAAGAACGGCGCTTTAATTCTGACAAAGATCGCCTCGATCTTGATTGCCGCTATCGCGGTGCAGTTCATCCGGCAGGGAATTTCCGCGATCTTTCATTTGGGGTAATCATTTTATATGAAACTCAATAAGACCTCCCTATATTCAATCTTAACTGCGTTGTTGACCGGCTCTATTGTTTTCTTAATTTTGATCGGCCAGCAGCTGATCGGTTTTGGTTCGATCTGGGCCGGCGTGATCGGAGCTTTGATCATCACTCTTATCTTTCAGCCAATGCGCGACGGCATCCAGACGGCCGTTGACCGGCTGTTTTTCCGGTCGCGCTACGACTATCGGTCCATCTTAAATAAATACGGCTCCACCCTGACCAGGCCGATGTCCGACCTTGACCGGTTTTCAAGGATCGCTCCCTACCTGCTCTGGAAATCGATGAAGCTGGCCGACGCTTCAATAATGATCCTCGATCGAGCCAATCACTGCTATCTTGTCCGCGCCGGCGAAGGCAGCGGCGATGAGCTGGTCGGGCGGTCCATCCCGGAGGGCTCCCTGCTCATCCGGGAAATGATCGGGCGCCAAAAAGAGATCGACGGGGAGGAACTCGGCTCCGCCCTGAAAACCGGCGATCTTGCCGTCGAAGAAAGGGAAAAACTTGAAGGCCTCCTGTCTGAAATGGCAGCGCTCAAAGCGGCTCTCATGATCCCCAGCATTTCGGAAAGCGAATATTTTAACAAACCCACACTGCTGGCCACCCTCAATCTCGGCAAAAAACTTTCCGGCGAGCCCTATTCCAGAGAAGACGTCGATTTTCTTAAAACGCTGGCCGGCCGGGCCGCCCTCAACATCGAGTACGCCTTCATTTTCGAGGAGCTTAAGAAGAACCAGGCGCAGGTCGTCAAATCGGAAAAACTGGCCGCGCTGGGCACGACCGTCGCCGGTATCGCCCATGAGCTGAAAAACCCGCTGACCTATCTCCTGAACGTCGGCCAGCTGATGGCCGCGAGCTGGGACAACCCCACTTTTAAAGACAGCGTCCTCAAAATGCTGCCCTCGGAAGTCGAGCGAATGAAGCTGATCATCGACGGCCTCTCCGATTATTCCAAACAGCACGAGCTGAAGATCGAGCCGGTCGAAATGGGCGGTGTCATCGAAAAAGCGCTGGCCATCCTGGGCTATGAGATCAAAAAGAACAACGTCTCCGTGATCAAGAAATTTTCGGCGGAAAAAGAAGCCGGGGTTCTCGCCCTGGCCGATAAATACCGGATCGTCCAGGTCTTCATGAATATCATCGCCAACGCCGTCCAGGCCATGGGCGAAAAAGGCGGCGACTTGTCGATCAACATCCGTAAAAATGGGAACGAAGTCCGCGTCGCGATCGCCGATACCGGCCCCGGGATACCGGCCGACAAACTGCAAAGGATCTTCGATCCTTTCTATACCACCAAAGAGACCGGCACGGGCCTCGGCCTCTCCATTACCAAAAAGATTGTCGACGAGCACAAAGGTTCGATCGACGTTGACAGCCGCGCCGGAGGCGGCACGACTTTCACGATTTGTTTGCCCGCCGCGGCGTAGCGGAGGCGGGCCTGCTTGTGATAAAATAGTATCTTCGATATGGAATACAAAAAGACGCTCAATCTCCCTTCAACCGACTTCCCGATCCGCGCTAACCTCGTCAAAGTAGAAGAGGCAATGCTCGGCCAGTGGGAAAAAGAAACTATTTACCAAAAGATCCAGGACAAGAACAAAGACAGGAACAAGTATATACTCCACGACGGCCCGCCCTATCCCAACGGCGATATCCATCTCGGCCACGCGCTGAACAAGATACTCAAGGACATCGTCGTCAAATATAAATCGATGAGCGGCTTTAACGCACCGTACATCCCCGGCTGGGACTGTCATGGCCTGCCCATCGAAACCCAATTAATAAAAGAGATCGGCGATAAGCGCAAAGATATGTCTATCACCGAATTCCGTGAGCGCTGCAAAGATTACGCCCTCAAATATGTCGATCTACAGCGCAGTGAATTCAAAAAGCTCGGTATCTTCGGCGAGTGGGACAAGCCCTACCTGACGATCGACCATGCTTACGAAGGAAAGATCATCGAACTGTTCGGGCTCCTGGCCGAAAAGGGCTATGTTTACCGCGGACTCAAGCCGATCCACTGGTGCCCCACCGATATGACCGCGCTGGCCGAAGCGGAGCTGGAGTATGAGGACGACCGTTCGCCTTCAATCTATGTAAAATTCCAAATAACAAATCCCAAATCACAAATAAGTTCTAATATTAAAAATCCAAATTTGCCGACTGATATCCCCTGGTCTGTGATTATCTGGACAACAAC
>JAQUOB010000046.1:5378-8214 GCA_028717325.1 Candidatus Margulisiibacteriota bacterium | reverse complement strand
GCTCCGTCTTTGACCGCGCTGATCGCTTTTAATTGCGCTGTTTTTACGACATCATAAAGGGCAATGAATTTCTTGGTCGGTTTGCCGACAAAAAATGTCCGGGTGATGTCGGAACACTGGCCCTTATATTTCGCGCCCAGGTCGACTACAACGTGTTCGCCGTTTTTTATCCGATGGTTGCCGGGCCGGGCATGCGGATCGATGGATCGTGCGCCGGCGCCGACGATTATGTCAAAAGACGGTTTGGCGCCGTAAGAGGCGATCTCATGTTTTATCCAGCTGGCGATCTCTTTTTCGGTCTGGCCGGCTTTGAGCCGGAGCCGGTTCATGACCGCGCCGGCGATCTCAACGGCCCGCTTTTGGGCTGGGTTCATTTTTTGAGGTAGTCGACGGCTGCTTTGAGCCCCAATAGATAACTGTTGACGCCGAAGCCGGAGATCTGGCCGACGGCCACCGGCGCGATGACCGATTTGTGGCGAAATTCTTCTCTGGCATAGATGTTTGAGAGGTGGACTTCGACCGTCGGAATGCTGACAGCTGCGATCGCGTCCCGGATGGCGACGCTGTAGTGAGTGTAAGCGCCGGGATTGATGACGATCGCCTGGAAAGTTTTTCGCGCCTGACCGATCTTTTCGACGATCTCGCCTTCACTGTCCAGCTGGACGATCTCGAGCTCGGCCCCTTCCTTTTTAGCCGTCGAGCGCAGAGCTTGATCTATCTCGTCAAGAGTAAAATTACCGTAAACCGCGACTTCGCGCTCGCCGAGGAGCGCTAAATTTGGGCCGTGGATCACCAAGATTTTTATTGCCATGTTTTCCTCCCTGCCAGAAAAATATACCACACCCCCATCAGCTTATCAAGGCGAGCTAAAAATGATATAATTTAAACGGATGGCGAAGAAAAAGTTTAAGTTCGACAAAATAATCATCATCTCAATGCTTGTGGTGTTGGCGGCGGTGGCGGGCCTGTCCCTGCGGATCCTCACGCAGCTGCCCGACATCGAAGCGCTCAATTCTTATATTCCCAGCGAAAGCACGATCCTCTATTCGTCCGACGGCAAGGTCCTCGCGCGTTTTCACCAGGAGGAGAACCGCCAGGTCGTGCCCCTGTCCAAGATCTCGATCTATTTCCAGCGGGCGGTGATCGCGACCGAAGACCCGCATTTTTACGAGCACCACGGGCTTGATTTTGGCGGCATCATCCGCGCCGGCATCAAGAACTTTGCCTACGGCCGCATCGTCGAGGGTGGCAGCACTATCACCCAGCAGTTGGCCCGCAACCTGTTCCTGACGAAGAGAAAAACGTTCGGCCGCAAGATCGCCGAAGCCCTGATCGCTTTGCAGATCGAGCGCCGGTATACCAAAGAAGAAATACTCGAGCTTTATTTGAACCAGGCTTATCTCGGCCACAACGCCTACGGGATAGAATCGGCGGCTAATCTTTATTTCGGCAAGACCGCCGCCGAACTGGACCTGGCCGAATCGGCGATGATCGCCGGCCTGATCCGCGGGCCGGAACTCTACTCCCCCTACCGCAATTTTAAAGGTTCAAAGCTCCGGCAGGTCTTTGTCATCAATAAACTGCTGGAACAGGGTTTGATCTCGGAAGAAGAAGGCAAGCGCGCCGCGATCGAGAGCGTGGAATTCTCGCCCAAGAGCTTAAAAAGTTTGGGCGAGATCGCTCCCTATTTTATCAGTTACGTCCTGCAGAACCTGACCGACAAATACGGCGAGGAGCTGGTCTATCATGGCGGCTTGAAGGTCTACACGACGCTCGATACTTCGATGCAGGCGGCGGCGGAGACGGTCGTCACGAAATTCGTTTCCGAAGAAGGCCGGCAGTTCCATTTTTCCCAGGCGGCGCTGGTCTCGATCGATCCGCGGACTGGCTACATAAAAGCTTTGGTGGGGGGCGCCAATTTCTTCGAAAGCAAATTCAACCGCGTTACCCAGGCCAGGCGCCAGCCCGGCTCGTCTTTTAAGCCCTTTATTTATACGGCGGCGATCGAGCAGGGAATTTTCCCTGGCACGGTCCTGCCCGACGCCCCGACCACTTTTCAGGTCTGGGTCAACAAATGGAACCCGGCCGGGACCTGGCAGCCCAAGAACTTTGACGGGAAATTCCGGGGACCGGTGACCATGCGTTATGCCCTTGAGCGATCGCTTAACATTCCCTCGATCAAGCTGTTGGAGCGCGTAGGCATCCAGAACGCCGTTGACGTCGCCCGGCGGCTGGGCATCCAGAGCCGTTTGGAGCCTGCCCTCTCCCTGGCCCTGGGCGCTTCCGAAGTTTCGATCCTTGAAATGACTTCGGCTTTCGGCGTCTTTGCCAATTCGGGGGTCAGGGTCGAGCCGGCCGCCATCACCAAGATCGAAAGCCGCGACGGCGTCCTGCTTTACAACCATCCGATCCTGGAAAGAAGGGTGCTCGATGAGAACGTGGCCGCAATCATGATCGACATGATGAAGGGTGTCTTGAGCCGCGGCACGGGCGTGCGCGGTCAGATCGACCGTCCCGCCGCCGCCAAGACCGGGACGTCGCAGGATTTTAAGGACGCCTGGTTCATCGGTTTTGTCCCCCAGCTGGTGACCGGCGTCTGGGTCGGCAATGATGACAATTCCCCGATGAAGGGAGTGGCCGAAGTCGCGACCTGCCCGCGTATCTGGAAAGCCTATAACCAGATCGTTCTGGCGGGCCAGCCGGTCATGGATTTTCCAAAACCCGAAGGCCTCAAGCCGGAAGATTATCTTTTGACCGTACCGGCGCCTGAACCTGAGCCTAAAACAGAAACCGTTACAGCCGAAGGCGTCGACGAAGGGGCCGAAGAATGATCAAG
>JAQUOB010000046.1:0-5278 GCA_028717325.1 Candidatus Margulisiibacteriota bacterium | reverse complement strand
GTTCGGCACCGACGGCTGGCGCGCGCGTATTGCTGAAGAATTTACTTTCGATAACGTTCGCCTGGTTACCCAGGCCTTTGTCGAACATCTAAAGGCAAGCGGGATAGCGGAAAAGGGAGTAGCGGTTGGTTATGATAACCGCTTTCAGTCGGAGGATTTTGCCCGGACAGCCGCCGAGGTCTGCTCAGGCGCCGGCATCGAAACTTTATTAACAGCTCATTCCGTCCCCTCCCCGGTTCTTTCATTCGCCGTCAAAAATAGAGGCTTGGCCGCCGGCATTATGATCACGGCTTCCCATAATCCGCCCGATTGGAACGGTTTTAAGATCAAGGAAGGTTTCGGCGGCTCCGCTTTTCCCGAAACTACCAAAGCGGTCGAAAAACAACTTGATAAACTTCAAACTTCAAACTTCAAACCTCAAAACAATTCGAAATCTCAAATCACAAAATTTGATCCCGATCCGGAGTATCTGGCGAAAATCAAATCTCTCGTCGATCTTGATTCGCTCAAGACCCATAATTTAAAGATCGTGATCGATCCGATGTACGGCAGCGGCTCGGGTTATTTTAAAAAACTGGGGCTTGCCGTCATAGAGATCCGGGGCCGTCGCGACCCGCTTTTCGGCGGCGTCAATCCTGAGCCCCTGCCCGTCAACCTGGAAGAATCGATCTCTTTTGTCAAAGAGACGGCGCTCAAGTATAAAAACGAGCTGACCGCCTGCATCATCCTTGACGGCGACGCCGACCGGTTGGCCGCAATCGATGCCTCCGGCCGGTTCATCAATACACACAATATCTTTTCTTTGCTGTTGCGGCATCTCAAAGTCAACCGGCGCCTCTCGGGCGATGTCATCAAAACGTTCAATCTTACCAACTTGATCGACAAACAGTGCAAGAAATATGATCAGAAACTTGAGGTGGTGCCGATCGGCTTTAAAAACATCGCCCGCAAGATGATGGAAAAAGACATTCTCTTAGGTGGCGAAGAATCCGGCGGCATGGGCCTCAAGGGTTTTATCCCGGAGCGCGATGGCATCCTGGCCGGTTTGACCCTGTTGGAAATGGTCGCTTATGAAAAGAAAAACCTGGCGCAAATGCTCGAGGAGATCATGAACGAGCTCGGCCATTTTTATTACGACCGGCTGGACCTGCACACCAATGAGGCGCAGACCGTCGTCAAAAAATTAACCGATTCGCCGCCGGCCACGTTCGCCGGGCGCAAGATCGCGAAAGTGGAAACCCTCGACGGCCTGAAGTTCAATTTTGAAGATGAAAGCTGGATCTTGTTCCGCGCCTCGGGGACGGAGCCGCTCCTGCGCGTTTACGTCGAAGGCCGCACCCCGGAAGAGGTCAAACTGCTGCTCGGTGCCGGCGAAGATGTCGTCCGGCAGAATTCTTAAAGGACTATTTTCCGCCGGTCAGTTCTTTTTCGAACCTTTCCTTTTTCTCCAGCCGCCTGATCTCCGATTGCTCACGGGCGACTTCGGCCGGACGCTTTAAATTCTGGAAAAGCTTGAGCAGTTTGGCATGAAAATCCTTGTTGTCGCCGGCGATGAGCGAAGCTTTGCGGTACTGGTCGGCGGCCAAGGTTCTTTCGCCGATACCCTCGTAAACCCGGCCGAGGACGATATAAAGGTCGGGATTGCCCCCTTCGACCTTGACGGCATTCTCGTATTCGGCGAGCGCCAGATCGCGCCGGCCCATGGACATGTAGGTGTCACCGAGATAAATGTGGATATAAGGATTGACCGGGTTTTGTACGATCGCTTTTTTGTACTCTTCGACCGCCGCCGCCGTCTGGCCCTTATACCGCAAGTCATGCCCCTTCAGGACGGGATTAACGATCTCGACTTTGGCCTGGCTTCTGACCTCGGAGTACCAGCGGCGAAAGGTCTTCTCCTGTTTTTCGCGCAGGGCGGCCGCTTCTATGTCTTTATCGGCCACGCCGGGGAATTTGCGCAACCGGGAATCGGTAACTTTTAAAATATGATAACCGAACGGGGTCTTGATGATGCCGCTTGTCTCGCCCGGCTTGAGAGCGAAGGCCGCTTTCTCAAACGCTTCGACCATGTTGCCGGCCGAGAAATAACCCAGGTCGCCGCCTTTGGCGGCGGAGCCGGGATCCCGGGAATACTTTTTAGCCAGGGCCGCAAAATCGGCGCCTTGCCTTAACTCCTGCAAGATATTCTTAGCTTCTGCTTCGGTCGTTATAAGTATATGGCTGGCCCTGACCTCGCGCAGGTCGTCGGGCGTCACTCTGATCTCTTCCTGCATTTTGGTCTGGAGTTTTTGCACCAGAATATCGCCCTTGATAAAATCGCGGAACTGGCCCAGAGAAAGGCCGATCCGCTTTAGCGCGTTCTCCAATTCTTTTTTGGAGGGGATCTTCTGCTGCTGCATGACGCTGTTGAGGGCCGCGTCTATTTCGGCGCCGGAGACCTTGACCTTTTTTTCGGCTGCCTGCTTCATCAAAGTAAAATCGATCGTCTGGCCGAGCGCCAGGTTATCGACCATGGCCATGTCCGAAGGCGAGAGGTTCGTCCCAAAATTCTGGGCGACGCGATTGACCAGTTCCTGATAGCGCATCGGGTCGATCTCGCGGCCGTTGACTTTGGCCAGGACCTTTGAAGAGCCGCTCTCCCCGCCTTTCAATCCCTGGTAACCGAGCCCGTAGAACATCGAGCCCGCGAACACCACCGCCACCACGATCATGATCGTCTTCATTTTTTTTCTGAACCAGGTTAACATTTTATTTCCCCCTTATTAAGCTTCGTTTTTCAGCGCCCGCGAGACGGAAATATAGCCGCCGAGCATGCCCAGTCCCATGCCGCCGATCAGGACCGCGGTATAGATCAGGGTCAGCACGAACTGGTCGGTAAAGATCGGCAGGAACGGCAGGGCCTGGCCGATCCGCGCGGCGACCGATTCATAAGATAATTTCAGGATCAGGAAAGAAGCAACGCCGCCGATCACGCCGATAATAATGCCTTCGATGATAAAAGGCCATTTGACGAAAGTATTGGTGGCGCCCACCAGCTTCATTATATAAATGTCGGTTTCCCGCGCCAAGACCGTCAAACGGATGGTGTTGACCACAATGAGGAGCGTCGCGAAAGAAAGCAGGGCGATCAGCGAAAGGCCCCCCACTCTGACGGCGCTGACCAGGGACCTCATCTGGTCGATCAGGCGGCCGCTGTAGCGCACTTCTTCGATCACGCCCAGGTCGGCGACCTGTTTGGCTACGGCCGGCAAGAGCTCGGGCGTCCTGACCCTGACGGCAAAAGTGTGCGGCAGCGGATTTTCCTGGACAACTTCTTCCAGGGCGATCTTGCCGCCGAAATCTTCCTTGAATTTTTTCCAGGCCTCGGCTTTTGAGGTAAACTCGACTTTTTCGACGCCGGGGATCTTTGAGAGCTTGATCTGGATCGCCCCCGCTTCTTCAAGTGAAAGGTCTTTTGAAGTGTAGGCGACTAGGTCAAGCCGCGAGGAGACCGTGGCGACGACGCTGCCCAGGTTCATGATCAGGAGGAGGAACGAGCCGAAGATCGTTAGGGAAACCGTGATGGTGACGATCGCCACCGTGCTCATTAAGGCCGATCGGCGGAAAGAGCGGAAAGCTTCGATAATAAAAAATTCGAGACTGCTAAACATTGTACATTCCTAACTGCTGGTCGCGGACAAGACGTCCGCCCTCCAGCTCGACCACCCGGCGTTTCATTTCGTCAACGATGCTTTTGTTATGGGTGGCCACCACGACCGTTGTGTTCCTTTTATTGATCTTATCCAGCAGCTGCAGGATATCCCAGGACGTGGTCGGATCGAGATTGCCGGTCGGTTCGTCGGCCAGGAGGATCGGCGGGTTATTCACGATGGCGCGGGCGATGCAGGCCCTCTGCTTTTCGCCGCCCGAGAGCTCATCCGGAAAAGAGTTGACGCGCCGGAGCATACCCACGAGCTCCAGCGACTGCATCGCTTTGCGGCGGATGGTCGAACGCGGCGCGCCGGTGACGCGCAGGGCAAAAGCGACGTTCTCGTAAACCGTCCGTTTGGGCAGGAGCTTAAAGTCCTGGAAGACGACGCCGATGTTGCGGCGCAGGTAAGGCACCTGGTCGGGGTTAAGCTCGACGACGTTGACCCGGTCGACAACGACCCGGCCGGCGGTCGGTATTTCTTCCCGGTAAAGCAGTTTGAGCAGAGTGGTCTTGCCGGCGCCCGACGAGCCGACCAGGAAGACGAATTCTTCCTTGCCGATCGTCAGATTGATATCGTGGAGCGCGTCAATACCGTTGGGATAATTTTTCGAAACATTGATGAGTTCGATCATTCTTCAGACGGCCTTTTCACGCATAGAGGGGAAACTTTTTACAAAGTCCCGCTATTGTTTTTGCCGCTTCTTTTTTGGCCGCGGCGTCTTCGACGTTTTTCAGGACCTGGCCGATCAAACCGGCGATAATTTTCATTTCCGCTGCCTTCATCCCCCGGGTGGTCAGGGCCGGCGTGCCGATCCTGATGCCGGAGGTGACGAACGGCTTTTCCGGATCGAACGGGATCGTATTTTTATTGACGGTGATGCCGACCTCGTCCAGGACGGTTTCGGCGACTTTGCCGGTTACCTTGTACGGCCGCAGGTCAACCAGCACCAGGTGGTTGTCGGTGCCGCCGGAGACCAGCCGAAAACCGTGGCTCAATAGGCCTTCGGCCAAAGCCTGCGCGTTCTTGACGATCTGTTCCTGATATTTTTTGAACCCGGGCGTCATGGCTTCTTTAAAACAAATGGCTTTGCCGGCGATAACATGTTCCAGCGGGCCGCCCTGGATGCCCGGGAAAACGGCTTTGTCGATTTGTTTCGCGTAAGGTTCTTTGCAGAGGATCAGGCCGGCTCGTGGCCCGCGCAGGGTTTTGTGGGTCGTGGAGGTTACTACTTCAGAAACAGGGACCGGCGAAGGGTGCAGGCCGGCCGCAACCAGGCCGGCGATATGCGCTATATCGACCATCAGCACCGCCCCCACTTCATCGCAGATCTCCCGGAACTTATTAAAATCGATTATTCTGGGATAAGCGGTGGCGCCGGTCACGATCATTTTCGGCTTATGCTCCCTGGCTAACGATCTTAGCTGGTCAAAATCGATCGTTTCGTTATCCTGTCGTACGCCGTACGAGATAAACTTAAAATAAAGGCCCGAAACATTGACCGGACTGCCGTGGGTTAAATGGCCGCCATGTGAAAGATTGAGTCCCATCACGGTGTCGCCGGGTTTAAGAAAAGCGACATAGGCCGC
>JAQUOB010000045.1 GCA_028717325.1 Candidatus Margulisiibacteriota bacterium | reverse complement strand
CCAAATTTTACGGGCAGGATATATTCCTGGTAAAAGCGGGTGATCCTCGATTCGCCGTGCTTGCCGCCATAATCTTTCCAGCCCAGCTTATCGATCAATAATTCTTTCGCCTTATTCTTGTCGTAAGGGACATAATTCAACATCGATATAAATTTAAACTTGTTAAAATAACGGAAATCAAGATATTCCAAGAAATTTAAGATCGGATAAGTCCTGAGCTTCGGTCCGTGACCGAATCGCTTATAGATCGCCTTGATGTTGAGGCTGTCGTATTTAACGCTGTAAAACCATGAGGGGGGCATCACCGATTCGGTCGCCAAATTTGTTCCCGCCAAAAAGTATTTGGTCCCCTTATCTTTTGCTATTTTGTAGATCGCCGCAAAAATGGCGTTATCGGAGATCATTTCCAGGTCGACGACCGACGCTTTCAAGAAGGCCAGCTGCAAGGCCTTAAATTCTTCCCAATCTATAACATAAGTGAACAGATCGATCCCGAGTTTTTTGACGATATTTTCGATGTTCTTGACCGCCAGTTCGGTATTCCAGCCGTTGTCAAGATGAATGGCTAACGGTCTCAAACCGAGATTTTTAACCACGTAAGCGGTATAACTGCTGTCCACCCCGCCGCTCAAACCGATAACGCAATCGTACTCTTTGCCCCGGCCGTCACGTTTGATCTTAGCCACCAGCTGATGCAGCCTCTCTTCTTTCAGTTTGTCATCCAGGTAATAAATACCGCGAAAATATTTATCGTAATGCCGGCAATAAGTACAAACACCCTGGCTGTCAAACTCGATCTCCTTATCGCTCGTGTCCATGACACAGCGTGAACATATTTGATATTCCCGGCTCATAAAACACCTCCCAGCGCCTCGGCCGACGGATAACTGATCAGGACAGCGCGATGCTTGCCCTGAAAAACGAACAGGCTCCCGGCCGCGACGGCCGAGGCCTTCCCCGCTTCAATGGCTGTCTTAAAATCTTCCAGTTTGCCGGCCCCGCCGCAGGCGATGACTGGGATATTGACCGCTTCGCTGACCAGTTTTATTAATTTAAGATCATAACCCTGGGCCGTCCCGTCCCGATCGATCGAATTCAAAAATATCTCGCCCGCCCCCAGCGCTTCCATCTCTTGCGCAAAGATCACCGGATCATGCTTCGTGCGTTTTCGGCCGCCGTTGACGCAGACCTCATATTTACCCCAGACATTGCGTTTGACATCGATCGAAACGACAATGCTCTGGCTGCCAAAGCTGGCCGTCGCGATCCTGATAAATTCCGGGTTTTCGACCGCGTAGCTGTTGATCACGACCTTTTCGATCCCCAAATTAAAAAGTTTCCGTATGCATTCTTGGCTCCTGACCCCGCCGCCATAACCCAAGGGGATAAAACATTCCCCCGCTATGTTTGATATCAGATCATAGTCCGGCTCCCGGCCCTCGAGCGTCGCGGCGATATCGAGCAATATGATCTCATCGACTTCCTTCTCATTAAAAATATTGACCGCGTTGATGGGATCGCCAACGTATTTCGGCTCGGTGAACCTGACCGTTTTAACCAGGCCTTTATTTTTGATCAGCAGGCAGGGGATCACCCTATTTTTCAGCATAGTTCGGCAAAGTTCCTTAATAAACGCATCCCATATTTATGGCTCTTCTCCGGATGGAACTGCACCCCGTAAATATTGTCCTTTTGAAAACCGGAAACAAAATCATACCCATATTTCGTTAATGAAATGACATTCTCTTTGTCGTGGCAGACGACATGATAAGAGTGCACAAAATAGAACCTCTCATCATTTTCGCCGGAGAACAGCGGGTTATTTTTGACACGACAGATATTGTTCCAGCCCATGTGCGGGACCTTGAGGCCCTTGCTTGAATCGTCATCAAATTTAAAACGGACCGTCTTCGCCTCGACCCAGCCAAGCCCCGGCCGCTCCCCTTCTTCGCTCTTAGCCGTCAATAACTGCATGCCCAGACAGATACCCAGGACCGGGACGTTCTCTTTAAGCGCTTTCTGTTCGAGGACCCCAAGCAAGCCCAAATCATTGATGTTACGCATGCCGTTATCAAAGGCGCCAACACCCGGCAGGATCAACTTATCCGCCTTTTCGATCACGGAAACGTCGGACGAGATCCGGGCCTCGGCGCCGATCTTTTTCAGCATGTTGAGGATCGAGCCGAGATTACCCAGTCCGTAATCGACAATGACTATCATATCTTATAGACCTTTCGCCAGACAGCAAAATTAATGATGCGCCAGACCCGGCTGTTTTCCACAAAATTCGATCCGTTAATTATCCCGTCCCAATCCGCCGACAGCTTGTCCGCCTTGAAATATTCTTTCAGATCGCCGCCCAGATACCCTTTCAATTCATTTTTTAACTGGCGGAGCCACTGGGCATCGGGCGCTTCAAAGCCGATCTTATCTTTCCTTAAACGGATCGCCTCGGGCATTATCCCGGCCATCGCCTCCCTTAACAGGTACTTGCTCCAGCCCTCATGCATTTTATAATTCGCGGGCACGGAGAACATGTAATCGGTTAGATTTATGTCGTCAACGAACGGCGATCTGACTTCGACGGAAAAACGCATTGAATTCCTGTCCGTCATCCGGAGCAGGGTTTTCATATTAGTCCTGGTCAGGTTGTGAACAAGTATCTCGTTAAGGGTCTTAAACCTGGCTTTTTGCGGCTCCACCAGCTGACCAATATGCTTACGCCAAAAGTCGTCATTTAAGTATGAACAAATTAAATACTTTTTCCTGAACTGGAAAGCATACATTTCGAACGGCACATAATGCGATAAAGCTGATTTTATCAGATTGGTGATGATATATCTTTTATCGACCGGGGCGTTCTCGATGTTCTTGATCATCCTCATAAACTCGAAAATCCCGTCCCGCTTTAATATTTCCGCAAAGAAGGGCATGTAATAGTTCGGGTAGCCCGAAAATATTTCGTCGCCCCCCTGCCCGTTCATCAGCACTTTGATCTTTTGTTCATGCGCCAGGCCCATGACCCGATATTCAGCGTAAGTGCTCCCGTTACAGAACGGAATATCTTGATAATAGATCAAAGATTCTAGGTCGTTAAGGAACGCGGCGGCATCCGGGAAGACCTTGTACCAAGTCGCTTTTGCCTCGTCGGCGATCCTCGAAGCGTATTTACTTTCATCTTTAGAGGAATTAAAGCACGCCGTAAAAGATTTTTGCTCGTATTGATTCCGGTCCAAACCGCTATGATTGCCGATTCGATTGATCACGCTGACGATCGCCGAACTGTCCAGCCCGCCGCTCAGGCACGAGCCAACCGGGACATCCGAGCGCAAGCGAATTTTGACGGCGTCAAATATGAGTTTTCTTATGCTCTCCACATGGCTTGACGCATTCCGGGGGTCGTATTTCTCCCAGTTATCTTCAACCGCCAGAGAGTAATACCGGTGCAGGGCGATCTTTTTCCGGCCGAGGTCATAAATTAGATAGTGCGACGGGGTCAGGTCGTAAATATTCTTAAAAAAGCCCTCCGGCTCCTGCTCTTCCACCTGCAGCACGAGATAGGCGAACACCGCTTTCTCGTTGATCTCTTTTTTATAGAAAGGCAGCGAGACCAAGGCCTTTATCTCGGAAGCGAAAGCGAAATAATTGTTATCCAGGTAATAATAGAACGGTTTTACCCCGAAGCGATCGCGCGCCGCGAACAGGATATTTTGTCTTTTATCATAAATAACGAACGACCACATGCCGTTAAATTTCTTCAAGCAATCCGTCGACCACTCCAAATAGGCGTTAAGCAGGACTTCCGTGTCGCTAGTTGAGTGAAAAACATGGCCCAACGATTCTAATTCCTTCCTGATCTCAAGGTAATTGTAGATTTCTCCATTAAACACGACCCAGACCAGGCCGTCGCCGGTTGACATCGGCTGATGACCGGCTGCCGTCAGATCGATGATCGATAATCGCCGGTGCCCCAGCGCCAAATTATATTTTTGATCCAGTTGATTTATCGGCCTGGACGGCGCATATCTCGTTTTTGAGGCGTAGATCGTTTCCGGAGTATCTTGACCGCCGGCAACGCTAAAGCCCTCGGGCCCGAAAAACACATAGCCTTCGTCATCCGGGCCGCGATGCGCCAACCGATCGCACATCGTCCTGACGTCCCGCGGATCGACGCCAAGGCCGTTCAAGCTGTAAATACCCGCTAGCCCGCACATACTATAATGTTCCCTCTGCCCCTATTTTATTATACAAAGCTTCGATCTTCTTCATTTCCAATTGATGGTCGGCTTCTTGTCTGGTAAAAGCGGCGCACCTGGCGCCGTATTGGCTATAATTGCCCTTGTTCTCAATAAAGCTGATGATAGTTGACGCTAATTTCTCGACCTGCCTGACCGGCACCAGAAAACCGTTCTCCCCGGGCACGATTATTTCTTTCATCGACGGGAGATCGGAAGCAATGACCGGGACACCGCAAGCCATTGCCTCCAAAACGCTGGTCGGCATGCCATCCGAAGAAGGGATGGAAATTACCAGGTCCGATGATTTATAAATATCCGCCAGCTCTCTTTCCGTCAACCAGCCGTCAATGATCGAGACACTGTCGGACATTCCCGCCTTCTTGATGCTGGCCTTCAACCCCGACAAGTAATCGGCGTCGTCCCCGCTCCCGTAGCTCTTTAAGACCAGCTTGGCTTTTTTGTGTTTTAACAGCACCAGCCGGAAGGCTTCGACCACCACATCAATATTGTATATCGGCGTTAACGCCCTCGGACAAAACACGACAATCTCGTCAGCGTTCCCCGTTTTTTTGGCGAGCGAGCCGGCCGTTTCATTTTCGTTGAACACTTCATGGTCCACGCCGAACTTTATTAAATGGCTGGGTGTTCGCTTTTTCTTCTTTTGGTCTAACAAACTTTTAATTTCCTGGGACACGCCGATCACATGGTCGGCGCGATAGATCGCCAGCCGGAGCAATAACCGGCTGGAAAACGCCTTGAGCGCTCCTTGTTCGGGCAAAATATCCGCCCCCCAGGCGGTGATGACCAAAGGATGAAAGCCCAACAGCGCCGCCACGGCATTATAGGGATGCACGCAAATAATATGCAGAATGTCGGGCTTGATCCGCCTTAACATTCGCCGGTAAAATATTAGTCGCGCCACCAATCTCAGCCGGGGGAGATCAAAAACATGGTCTTTGACCAAAAATTCCGTAATGCCGGGGACTTCGCTCGGCTCTTCCGTCAATAAATAGACGTCATAATTCCTCGCGGCCAGATAGCCCAGCGCCCGCCGCAGATGAACGCTGCCGCCCTGGGAAATTATGCACAATTTTATTTTATTCTTTATCATTTTAACCGAGCTTTTCCCGCCAATGGACCAAAAGATCGGCCAGCGATCTCTTGAGCGGTATTTTTCTCCGCCATTTTAATTCAGCGGCTATCTTCGCCGGGTCGCCGATCTGGATATTGTCCGAACCGGCCCCGCCCACGGCCTTGACCTTGAACTTTAAGCCGCTGACCGACCGGAACAGATCGATCAGCGCGGTCACGCTGGTCCCTTCCCCGCTGCATACATTATATGTTTGCCCGACCCGGCCCTTTCGGGCGATCAGGTAATAGGCCGCCGCGATATCCCTGACATCGGTAAAATCGCGCACGGCAGCCGCGTCCCCTTTCAGGACGACCGTATCGGTTTTATCCCCGGCTTCGATTCCCGCCACCTGTTTGGCGATGAACGAAGCGATCAAAGAGTCGGGTTCCCTGGGCCCGACATGGTTGAACGGCACGGCCCCGATTATCTTCAAGCCGGTATTGTTCAAATACGAACGGCAGATCAGGTCTTGAACGCATTTGCTGATGCCGTAATTGGAATTGGGATCGTACGGCCGTCTTTCCGTATATTTGCTCCGGCCGCCCACTCCGTACTGGGAGCTCGAGCCAACGACCACGATCCTCCCGTCAAGCTCCGCCGCCAGGCAGGCAGCCAACAAATTGGCCGTACAATACGCGTTGCCGGCGATCAACTCGGCCAGCGTGCCACCTCTGATGCCGGCCAGATGATAGATTATTTGAGGCCGGAGTTCGGCCAACAGCCTTTTGATCTTCGGCTTATCGTTCAGATCCGCCGCCAAGACGGTTATTTTATCCGCGATCGAACCGATGTTGACGACATTCCCTGCATCGTTCGTCAGGCCCCAAACAGCGTCCCCTTTCTTTAAAGAAAGATCGGCCAGGTAGCTGCCCACAAACCCGTTGATCCCGGTGATCAAGACCTTCATCTAGAATTTATCCTTCATCTGATCGAATTCGAGCATCGCTTTTTCATAATCGGAGTGCCGCCCGATATCCAGCCAGTAACCATCGAACATGTAACAGTTAACGGTCTTTTCTTTTTTGACCAGCAGTGAGATCAGGTCGGGCACATCGATCTTGTCGCCCCGTTCAAAAAAAGACAGGACTTCCGGCTCGAAAATGTTGATCCCCATGCTGACGCGGTAGTCGTGCTGAGGTTTTTCAATATATTCGAGGAGCCGGCCCCGGGGGTCGCTCTTGATCACGCCAAAATCTATGTCTACCGTCCGCTGGTGGGTCGCGATCGTCGCCGACGCTTTGTTTTTTTTGTGCGCGTCGATCAGCTCGCCGAAATCCAGCGTGGTCAGGATGTCGCCGTTCATGACCAGGAACGGCCCGCCGCCCAGATCGTCAATCAGCTTGAGGGGGCCGGCGGTGCCCAGCGGCTGTTTTTCCCTGGAGTATTTGATCTTGACGCCGAATTTACTGCCGTCCCCGAAGAACGACTCCATCAGTTCGGCCAGGTAGCCCACCGCCAGAGTGATATCGGTCAGGCCGAATTTCTTCAAACGCTCGATGACCAGCTGGAGTATCGGCACCTCTCCGATCGGCATCAGCGGCTTCGGGAAAACCGACGTGTAGGGCGCGAGCCTGGTCCCCTTGCCGCCGGCCAAAATTACTACTTTCATGCTTTTACTCCTTTAAACATTATAGAGATCGGCTTTATAGCTCTTGATATTTTCTCTCAGCCATTCGACGGTCTGTCCCAGTCCCGCCTCCAGCGAAAGGCCCGGCTGCCAGCCCACCAGCTTCCCGGCTTTGCGGTTATCGGCGATCAACTGCCTGACTTCGCTTTTTTCCGGCCGCACCCGCGCCTCGTCGCAGACGACTTCGACCTGCTGGCCGACGATCGCCAGTATCTTATCGACCAGCTCTTTGATGGTGATCCCGAAGCCGGAACCGATGTTGATAACTTCGCCGACCGAGCTGTCGGCTTCGGCTATCTTGATGAAACCCCGCACCGTGTCTTTGACAAAAGTCAGGTCCCTGACCGGGGTCAGCGAGCCGAGTTTGATCTTATCTTTGGTCAGGGCCTGCGCGATGATCGTCGGTATGACCGCCCGGGCCGACTGTCGGATGCCGTAGGTATTGAACGGCCTGATCGTGGCAACCGGCAGACCGAAAGACAAATGATAGCTTTCGGCGATCTTGTCGGCCCCGATCTTGCTGGCGGAATAAGGTGACTGCCCCTGCAGGGGATGTTTCTCGTCGATCGGCGTGTAAATGGCCGTGCCGTAGGTTTCGCTGGTCGAGGTCTGGACAAATTTCTCCACATTATTGGCCAGAGCGGCCTGCAGCATGTTCAGCGTGCCCTTAATGTTGGTGTCGACATAGGCCTCGGGCGCAACGTAGGAATATGGTATGCCGATCAAAGCCGCCAGATGAAAAACCACGCTGCAGCCCTTGACGCACTGCTGCATGGCAAAAGCGTCCCGGATATCGCCGGCAAAGATCTCCAACTCGTCCCTGATCGGCTTGGGCAGCGCTTCTATGTTCCCCCAGTCATTGCTGGAATTGTAATGGACCAGGGCTTTGACCCTAACGCCCGATTTGACCAGTTCTTCCACCAGGTTGCTGCCGATAAACCCGCCCGCCCCCGTCACCAAAACCTTCTTGCTTTTTAAATTGATCAAAAGTTCTCCTCCTTTTTTCGCTTAAAACGCGCGCCGATCAGGGCGGCCGACCGCCCCGGATCGGTCAGGAAAAGCGCCAGGGCCGACCGGGCGGCCGCGACCGTTTTCCTGTTCCGGAAATTGACGTAAAACATATCGGTGTAAACTTCCGATAAGGCCTGCCGCTTCAAGCGGCCGGACAGGCCGGGATTCCTGGCCCAGACCTTGGCCAGAACGGACAAATAGTCGGCCTCGGCTTCTCCGGGATGCGCCTGCCGGTAATCGCGGATCAGGCGGTATTTCGACAACGGCTGAGCGATGTATTTTATCTCGTATTTTTCGGCTATCCGCAGCCACATGTCCCAATCGGCCGCAAAAAACATTTTCTCATCGAACAACCCGACCCGATCGAAGCATTCCCGGTCGATCACGACCGAAGGATTATTG
>JAQUOB010000044.1 GCA_028717325.1 Candidatus Margulisiibacteriota bacterium | reverse complement strand
TGGTTCACCGGCCAATCCGTCGCCCTCACCCTGGCCCGCGGCTTCGCCGGCCACGATCTTTACAGTTTATTACAGGAGCCGGACAATCTCGACCGGCTCAAGAGCTACGTCGCGGCCCGGCCGGAAAAGCAGCAGGTCGAGATCGGCCGCCGGATGATCAAACGCGCGCTCGCGACCGCCGCGCAAAAAGGCCAGCCGGTCCCGGATTTTTTGTTGTTCGACATCTGTCTTCGGCCGTTCGAGCGGACCGATGAAGAGTATGCGGTCTTTGAACTGATCGAGAAGCGCGGCCGCTGGTCGACGCCGGAGCAGTTTTACCGGCTGGTCGCCCTGGGCCAAATGAAGATTACCGACATGATCATAGATTTTATGGCCGCCGAGGAATACCGCTAGCGGCCGCGAAACACTATTTTTTCAGCAGTTTGTATTCGATCGAATCAACTAAGGCCAGCCAGCTCGCTTCAATAACGTTGGTCGAAACCCCGACGGTATTCCAGACGTTCTTTTCATCAGCCGATTCGATTATCACTCTCACCCGCGCGGCCGTCCCCGCCTCACTGTTCAGGACCCTGACCTTATAATCGGTCAACTTCATCATCTTCAGATCGGGATAAATATTTTCTAAAACCTTGCGCAAGGCCGCGTCGAGGGCGTTGACCGGGCCGTCCCCCTCGCCGACCGCGTCAAAGATCTTGGCTTTGACCTTGATCTTAAGATGAGCGATGCTCTGTGTCCCCTTTTCGCCCAGCTTGGCGGTTTGGATATTGAACTCCTCCAGCTCAAAGAACGGTTTGAACTCGCCGAGCGCCCGTCGGACCAGCAGTTCAAAAGAGGATTCCCCTTCTTCGAACGAATAGCCCTGGTTTTCCATCGCCTTGAGCGTCCCGATCAGCTCTTTCGTCTCTTTTGATTCTTTTTTAAGATCGATGCCGTACTCTTCGGCCTTGACCAGCAAATTGCTAACACCGGAGAGTTCCGAGATCGTCACACGCCTCTCATTGCCAACCAGTTCCGGCTTCACATGTTCATAAGTCCCCGGATGTTTGACAACGGCCGAGACGTGGATGCCCCCTTTATGGGAGAAAGCCGAGCGGCCGACGAACGGCTGGTGCGCCGATTGCGGCAGGTTGGCGATCTCGGCAACGTGGCGCGAGATCTCGGTCAGCTTTTTTAACTGGTCGTCGGTTACGCAGTCGATCCCCATTTTCAATTTCAATATCGGGATGATCGAGCAGAGATTGGCGTTGCCGCAGCGCTCGCCGTAGCCGTTGATCGTTCCCTGCACGTGGGTGCAGCCGCAATAGACGGCCATGCCGGAGACGGAAACCGCGGTTTCCGAATCGTTATGGGCGTGGATGCCGAGCGGAGTTTTAAATTGCGCTCTTACGTCTTTAATGATGGCCTGGATTTCAAAAGCCAGCGAACCGCCGTTGGTATCGCACAGGCAAAGGACGTCCGCGCCGGCGAACTCCGCGGTCTTGAGGCACTTGAGGGCGTATTCTTGATTGGCTTTGTAGCCGTCAAAGAAATGTTCGGCGTCAAAGATAACCTCCCGCCCCGCCTGTTTGGCGTAAGCGATCGTCTCCCTGATCATATCGAGGTTTTCCTGGAGTGTCGTTTTCAACGCGTCTTTGACGTGGAAGTCCCAGGTCTTGCCAAAAATAGAAACAACGGGGGTCCCCGCCGCTATAAGGGTCTGGATATTTTTATCATCTTCAACTTTTATCCCCGGCCGCCTGGTCGAGGAAAAAGCGCAGATCTTCGCGTTCTTCAGCTTGACCTGTTTGATCTTTTTGAAAAACTCGATGTCTTTTGGATTAGAACCCGGCCAGCCCCCTTCGATGTAATGGACCCCCAGCTCATCGAGCAGTTTGGCGATCTTTAGTTTGTCTTCGAGCGAAAAACTAATGCCTTCGGTCTGCGCGCCGTCGCGAAGGGTTGTGTCAAAAAGAGTGACTTTCATGATAATAATTATAACACAAGTTCGCGGAACGCGTCTTTTCCGATCCATCTGGCGGAAGTGGACTCACTGGCCGACAATTTCTTGGCCAGCACAATCGCCGGCTTTTTCAGATCGCTATTCCTGCGCTTGCCCATCTGCCGCAAAGCCCAGTTGACCGCTTTTTTGACAAAGTTGCGTTCGTCGGTTGAATATTTTTCGATCAGCGGAAAGAATTGCAGGAACTTTTCATCCGGCGCTTTCTTGTCGTGAACCGCTAAACAAGCCATCATGACAAACCCCGCCCGGCGGACAAATTCCCTCTTATCCCTCGCCCACTGCCCGGCTTTTTGATACGCAACGGGAGTTTTATCAAAAAGGTTGGAACAAACCTGATCGCAAATATCCCAGGAGTCGAAATCCTTGACCCAGCTCTCCATCTGTTTTTGAGTAATTAACTTGTAATCTTCGATAAATCCCGCCAGCAACCGCGCTTCATGTATTTTTGTCTTCCATAATTGCTGCGCCAGCTTATGATCTTTCCCGATCTTTTTTGCCAGATCGCGAAGAATAGGGATGCTGATGCCGAGGGTATTTTTGGGATTGATGCCGAAGCGAGCCATGCCGGCGGCGTTTTTGGGGTTAGCGTGTTTTTTGAGCAGAGAAATTATTTTATTTAAGTTCATCATGGTTATTATACCAAATGCGGTAATTCGTTCCCATTGACTCATATACCCCCCGATGCGACAATATTCATAAGAATGACTTATATAAATCCCGATAAATTATCCGAGCTGGAGAACCGGCTAAAAGCCCGCGGCATCAGGAAAGAAGATGTGATCGAGAGATTTCTCCGGTCGTCCGGCAAAGGCGGCCAGAACGTCAACAAAGTTTCCACCGCGGTCTATCTTAAGCACATCCCGACCGGCATTGAAGTCAAGATGCAAAAAGAGCGCTCACAGGCGTTAAACCGCTTCCTGGCCTGGCGGCTGTTATTGGAAAAGATCGAAGCCAGACAGCTGGGAATTAGAAGCCAACGGCAGAATGAGATCGAAAAAATACGGCGGCAGAAACGCAAAAGATCGCGGCGGGCGAAGGAAAGAATACTTGAGGGCAAGAAGTTTCAGTCGGAGAAGAAACAGCTAAGAAAAGACATTAATGTCTAATGACTATGCTCAATTGAATATATGCCGCTATAGCAGCAATCACAAACAATATCATTACAAATAATTCTAATAACCTAAACATGTGTCTATGGCTTATTTTCTTGTTATCCCATTTTTTTAGCCAGCCTGCAAATACCCCAGCATATTCTAATGTTTCGAACAAACAATTTCGATTTGCATCATTTTCCCTTATTTTTACATTTAATTGTTTTTCCAATTCATCCAAAGCGTGTCTACCACAATTTACCAGCTCCTCATTTCTAATATCTAATACATAAAACACAAAGGGCACAACTATCCCTAGCATACTTATCCCAAAACTAATTATTGGCATTTTTTCTATTGTATTCGCATACCCAATAATTATTGCGCTAAGAATAATTAAGAAAAAATGGAATGCCGTAAGACGTTGATTGGCGTGATATTTAAACCAGTCCCAGGCATATTTATATCTTATTTGATCATCGTCTGACATAATACTATTCACCACCAACTATTTTAACCGAAGCCGAGCACCCCAACCTATTTGCCCCAGCCTCAATCATTGCCTTAGCTGTCACATAATCACCAATCCCCCCAGAAGCTTTCACTCCGAGCTTATCTCCAACTTGTTTTCTCATCAATTTAACATCCTCAACAGTTGCCCCTAATGTTTTTCCGTTCTTGTCTTTAACAAACCCTGTTGATGTTTTTACGAAATCGACATCAACATCCTCAGCTATCCTACATGCTAGAATTTTCTGTTCATCAGAAAGCACTCGTGCTTCTATTATAACCTTAAGGGTTTTACCATCCGCCACAACTTTGACCCTTAAAATATCATTATTAACATATTCTTCATTATCATTTTTTAACTCATCTATGTTTATTACCATGTCTAATTCATCAGCCCCATCACGGATAGCTTTTTGAGCTTCCTTTACTTTTTCTTCTGTAGGCATATTTCCAAAATGGCAATTTTCTGGGCCCACTATCTCTCTGGGAAAGCCTATTACTGAGCATACCTTAACAGTGCTGCCAACCAGGGCACCTTTAGCGAATTTAACGAATTCGGATCTTATACATACTGTCGCAAAACCATACTTCTTGGCTTCTTCGCATAATTTTGTTATATCTTCTGGTTTTGCCTCAGGCTTTAAATTTGTGTGGTCGATATATGGGGCGAGATCGGCTGGCTTTTCAATTCTAATGATCATGACGCAATAATAGAACGGCGATATTTCAGTGTCAATGAATTATTTAATAAGCAAAGCGCATAGTAATTAAAATGTTGTTTTGTCTGATTTACTTCGATTACATTCCAGACAAGTTACTCTAATATTATTTTCTTCGGAACTACCACCTTTTGAAAGAGGAATAATATGATCGAACTCTATTTCGTTATCCATGAGGACTCTCCCACATAATTGGCATTGATTATTATCTCTGCGAACAACCCTCAACATCACTGTGCGGGGAATCAGCCTGCCAATTCTTCTTAATTCTTTTGTTTCCGTAAAAGGCTCATTTACGAAATAGACGGGACAAAGGTGTCCAAAAACCGAACATGCTTTCTCAATATCTTGTTTAGAGTGCTTAGTCGGATAGTTATCAGGATTAAATTCCCTCACTTCTTTTTTCAATATGGTTTTGATATTACCTTTATAAGCTCCCTTTTTTAATTGTGCAACAAGAAACTCATTGTGTTCGATTGCTTCATCTTTTGTCGGGCCTAATAATGGAAATTCTTCAACAAGTGGCCCGTAAGGACAATATCTTAATTCCCAACAAGGCTTGCATATGTTTTTTATTCGTTTGTCCCATTGCTTTTTAACTGTTTTATCATCAGTAGTCGGATCAAATCCTAATAATGTTTTAATATGTGGGTTAATCATAGTCGTTTCTCTATTGAATATTCTCCCACCCTCATCTTTTGGTGTCAACGGGGGTCTAGAGGGAGCGTGGGAGGTGCCAGGGGCTGGGTGCCAGGGACTAGGGAAAATAATTAAATAGTCCCTAGTACCGATCAGATTTACCAAACAAACGGTATCAGCCTAAACCTCGTCTTTTTCGTATACTCAACATACCCGGCCAGCTCTTTCTGCAAAGTCGCGTCTTCCAAAGCAGTGCGGACCACCAGGATAAAAGCAGTGGCAAGAGAAGCATAAAGCGCGTAATAAGAGCCGACTATCATTGGAAAAGAGAAATACAGCAAGATGAACGCGATATAGCCCGGATGCCGGACAATGGCATAAGGTCCGGTGGAGACAACCTTCTGGCCCCGCTCCTTCTGGATGCGAACCCCGAGCTCAAAATACCTGTTCTCGATCAGGGCCCATTCGGACAGGAAAAGCCCGAACAGCAAACAGAACAGCCCGGCAATTAGCCACCAGATATTAAGTTCCGACCAGCCGTAGCGACCGACATCAAGACCGGCCACGATCGGCATCATAATAATAGCTATAAGGGTATAAAGCAGCGCGAACACTCTATCCCAGACCTTCGGCATCTTCATTTCTCCGCGGGCATTGACCACCTCGGCCATTTCGGGGAAGCGCGTGAATAGAAGAATAAAGAGCAGCGACTGGCAGAACAATATAACAACAAAATAAACCCAGGCGCGTAAAATATCGATCCTTCCGGCCGCGGCGAAAAAGAAGACCGCGTTAAAGAATATGACCAGAAAGACCGTTATGATCCGTTTGTAACCCGACCGCGTTAGTTTTAGTTTCTCGCTCATGCGAGTCATTTCACTCCGCCGTAAACGGCGAAATTATAATATTTCCAGAAAACTTCAACTGATCTAAAGCCCGCCCGCCGCAAAGAATCAAGCTCGTTCAGCAAAACCGCCGGCCGGTCTTCCGCTTTATACTTCTTATAACGGTCCGCCGCAAACTCGCGCGACGATGACTTGAGAATAAACCCTTGCCATTTAGCCAAATTAACATCCTGCATTTTCTTGTCCGGCGCGATAATAATATCGGCATTGATGAAATAGCCGCCCTTTTTCAGCGCCCGGAACGCTTTCTTGTGGAAGGCATGCTTATCGGCATCCGTTTCAAGATGGTGTAAGGTTAAGGAAGAAACAATGGCGTCAAACCGGCGGTCGAACCGATAAGCGGAAACATCGGCCTGAATATACTCAACCCCGGAGAACGAAGCTAATTTCTCTTTCGCCACCGACAACATCCTGGGAGACAGATCGATGCAAACCAGCTCAGAATTCGGAAAAGCCGATTTGATATTATAAGAGATATTGCCGGTCCCGGTGCCGATGTCGGCCAGGATAACTTTTTTCTGCCGGGGGAACGGCAGCATCTCGACGATCACGCCGATCATCTGCCGGTAATGAGGGACGCTTTTCAGTATCCCCTCATCAAAGACCTTCGCTTCGCCGTCGAAATGTTCGAAGACCTGCCGCAGGCGAGTTTTTTTCATGATTTATTATTCTCCCACCCTCATCTATTAGTGTCAACGGGGCGGTATGCCAGGGACTGGGGGCCGGGGACTGGGGACCGGGAATAAATTAATTCCTAGTACCTAGCCCCTAGTCCCAGGCCCCTCCCTTACACCAATTGACAAAAATCAGCAGGGAGAAGATAATACTGGCGAGAGGTGAAAAAATGAAAGACGGAATGTTCGGCGGATCATACGGATTGGTTTTTATCGGCGCGGCAGTTTATTACATCCAGCACGCGACTTCTTTCCTCAACGGCTGCGTCGGATTGCTGAAAGCCATCTTTTGGCCGGCTATTTTAATGTACAAAGTGCTTGAACTGCTGCACATGTAAGTTAGGGGCCAGGGGCTGGGGACTAGGTACCTAGCTCCCTCTCCTTCTAACTATTTCTTTAATCACGATCTTCTCCCGCCGGCCGATCGATCTCTCGTTAAACAGTTCATTCAAACGAGGGGCGATCCTTTTGATCAGCAAGCCCATTCTTGCGTCGAGATATTCAAGAAATCTTCTGCCCGCGGGGGTCAGCCGGTCGTTCTTTTTGTCGTTCTTTTTATGGAGCAGCCTCAATCCTTGGTCAACTCTCATCAGGTAGACAAAAGAATAAACCCGGTCGAAGGCCCTCAAGCTGAAGATCATATCTTCAATATATGACTCGGTCTCCGACAAAAGATTCCCGATGTCTACAATTTCCTTATGCCCGTAATAGATATTTTTTTTGGCATAGACGGGTATATTGCCTTTTTGATTAAGGTGAGCGCCTTCCCCGTTAAAATAAGCGATATGCAGCGCCTCATGGACCAGTACCCCGGCGATAAATTCGATCGATTCATCATCACAATTAAGGGAAATTATTCTTTCCTCCGCATCCGCCTCGCCGGCCGTATTTTTATCACCCCCGGTGTATTGAACGATGCTTCTGACCTCGCTTTTCATGACCGCGAAATATTCCGGGGCCTCGCGTTCGATAATTTCCAGCGCCCGGAACACCCTCTGGTGGTACGCGAGCCGGTCGCATTCCCTCATATTTTCCGGGAGATAGATGGTAATGTCGGTACCGGGGTAATTGACGTATCGGCCGTAGCTGATCGGCAACTTTTCTTCGGAATGGTCGACCAGTTTAAAGTCCGCCATTCTGAACGGGTTAATGATAGAATCGCGCAGCGCTTCCCTGGCACAGGAGACCAGCAATTCTTCGTCGGAATAGAACATGACCTCGTCGTGCCCGACCACCATAAAAATATCTTTTCCCTGATAGCCGGGAAAGTCGAAATAGATGCCGTGACCGGCCGTTGAGCTCGATCGGATGGTATATCTTTCCCGCCGGCCGACCCTGATCTTTAAGACCCCTTCGAGCCGGTTGTCCACGATCTCATTATTGGTTGAGCGGCAGCAGAGGATGTCTTCGATCTTTACCTGGGCCAATCGGCCGCTGTGCCCGGGCTCGCAAAAACTGTTGGCGGAGTAATCAATTTGCAGGATGCCGCTGCCGTCTTGTAAATTGACCAGCCGTCCCTGGTTGCCTTCAACCTGAAAGCGGCAGCCCGCTTCGGGCAAACCGGCACTGACCAGCTTTATTCCAAGCAAAGGAGCAAGGTCCACCGCCCGGCCACCATTCTTAGCTCTGATATCAATATGCCCACCGGTAATGAAACCGTTATCCGTGCCATGGACACTGATCCGCCGTAAGGTGACGGCCGGCACTACCTCCGATAATTTGGGCAAGATTTTATTGCAAGATACTGTCATCTAATTACTCCTGTTCACATGATTTTATCGGCGGATGTTAAAGAATATTTCAGATGAAACTAGTAACTCGCCTTGACACAACCCTTGACGAATCCTTGACAATAACCCCCTTGACGCTTACTTGACGCTTTGTTATACTAGTGTCTTATGTTCGATCCGAT
>JAQUOB010000043.1:3433-8534 GCA_028717325.1 Candidatus Margulisiibacteriota bacterium | reverse complement strand
TGCTTGACTATTTTGATCTGGGGGAAGACCTGACGATCGTGGGGACCAAAGCCCTGCCCAACTGGGTCGGGCAAAAACTTCAGGAGCTCGACCTGCGCAACAAATACGGCGTCACGGTTTTGGCAATCCGCCGCGGCAATGAGAACATCTTAATCCCCGCCTGGGCGACGGTCGTGGAAAAAGACGACGTCATCGTCCTTTACGGGAAAGAAGAATCCCTCAAGCAGATGGACCTCGATATCACTCACCGGACGTAATAAACTAAAAGCTTAAGCTCTGCGAGAAGCTCCCGGTCGCGTAAGCGTTGTAAGAAGAGGCGTTGACATTGGTGTGGTTCAGATCAGGTATTATATACCGGTACTCGACCCCGGCGGAAAATCCATTAAAATCAAAACGGAGCCCCGCTTCGGCTTGCGCGCCGGCGCTCGATGTCGTCGCCCCGCCGACCGTCGTGGAATTATAACTGACCCCGGCGCCGGCATAAGGATGCAGCAATCCGCCGACCGTCTGGGAATAGATCAGATCGACCGTGACGGGCGTATAAGTCGTGGCAAGCCCGTTCGCGGTGTAACTGGTGGTCTCAACCGCGCCGCGCAGCGACAGGCTGTCGGTCAGTTTGGCGCTGGCCGACAGGCCGTACATCGCCGAAGTGCCGCTCGCCCCGGGCGCCGTAAATAACCCGGCCCGGCCGGAAATATCGATCGTGCCGGCAAAAGAAACCCCAGCCACCAATCCACCCAACAACCCAACCACCAATCCCACTAACAATAATTTTTTCATTTCAATTTACCCCCGTATTTTTTTTCAAATCATAACACCAAACGGTTTTTTGTCAAGCCGCTTGTATTTTGCTTGGCCCCACGATATTATTAAAAAGATGATCATTCACACGATCAAGGTCGGAGCCATGGCGACCAACTGTTATCTCGTCGAAGACGAAGCGACCAAAAAGGCGCTGGTCATCGATCCAGGCGACGACGCCGATAAGATACTAAAAGCCATCAGCGAAAATAAATTGATCGCCGACCAGATCCTCATTACGCACGGCCACTATGACCATGTCGAAGCGGTCATACCCCTAAAAGCCGCCCTGCGGGCCGCCGTCATGATCAGTCAAAGCGATCTTTTCGGCGGCAAGGGGGCAGACATTGTCCAGCCGGACATTTTTATCAAAGAAAACGACCGGGTCAAAGTCGGCGATCTGGTCCTGACGGTGATCGAATGCCCGGGCCACACCCCGGGCGGCGTTTCGCTTTATTCAAAAGAAGAAAAAGTGATCTTTACCGGCGACACGCTCTTTGCCCGCACCTGGGGCAGGACCGATCTTCCCTATTCGTCCGAAGAGGCGATGAAAACTTCGCTCAAAAAACTGCTGTCCCTGCCGCCCGACACGCGGGTCTATCCCGGCCACGGCCGGTCCACCACGATCGGCGAAGAGCAGGGCTTGCTGGCGGAAATAGAATGAGCCTGATCGCGGAGCGATTCAACAATCCGTCTCTCTGGTCGCTGATCACAGCCAATCTTCTAGTCGCCGCCCTGGCACTGCGTTTCGACTGGAGCCTGATCGAGCTGTTGTGGATCTACTGGTGCCAGAGCGTGATCATCGGCGTCATCAATTTCATCAAACTTCTGACGCTGGCGGACTTCTCCACCGAGGGTTTCACCGTCAACGGGCGTTCGGTGCCGGCCAATCAATTGACTAAATTTTCCACCGCCCTGTTTTTCGCCCTGCATTACGGGACCTTTCATCTTGTCTACCTGATCTTCCTCTCGGTCTTCACGCTGGCCGGCAATGAACTGCCGCTCGGCCCGGGGGTGACCAGCGTGGCCGGAATAGTCTTCAGTACGCTGGTCTTTCTGGCCAACCATCTTTTCTCGTTCTACTCGAATTGGCCGCAGGAGAGGCTCGGTACGAATATCGGCCAGCAGATGTTCATCCCTTACGTCAGGATCATCCCGATGCACCTGACAATTATTTTTGGCGCGGTGCTGGGTTCAGCCACCGGCGGGACCTTCGTCCCTCTGCTGCTTTTCCTGGCCCTCAAAACCTTTGCCGACGTTGCCCTGCACCTCTACGAGCACCGCCCTGTGGTATAATCGCACGGAAGCAGTTTTTCAGGAGCGGGAGCCCGCATTGGAGGAAATATGAAAATATTGAAATGGTTTCTGATCGTTGTCTTTATTGTCAGCGCCGCCGTTCTCTCTTTTCTCTGTTACATGGGGGTTTTCAGCGCTTTAAAAGTTAGCGAGAGGGAAATGGGGCCCTTCACCATCGCTTATAAGCGGTACGTCGGGGAATATAAGAACACCGGCAAGGTCTTTATGGAGGTCTCTAACGCGATGAAAGATCTCGGCCTGGAGGTTTCCGATAAATCGGACAGTATCGGCATCTATTATGACAACCCGGCCGTGGTATCAAAGGACAAGTTGAGAAGCGACTGCGGCATCGTCATCGCAGGCAAAGACCTGGCCAAGGCCCCGGCCCTGCTGAAAAAGGGCCTCAAAGTGATGACCATTGAGAAAAAGCCCTGCGTCGTGGCCGAATTTCCCATTCGCAACGTGATGTCATTCATGATCGGCCCGGCCAAAGGTTATCCCGCGCTGGCTAAATACGCCGCGCAAAAAAATTATAAAGCCGGCCGGATGTACGAATTCTACGACATGAAGAATAATTTGATCCTCTTTACGCTGGAGATCGCCAAGTAATAAAAGAGACGGATGGGAAATTACCGGTGATAACAAACCAAAATAGTTACGAAAACTATCCCGTCTGGATCCCAGGGCTCTCGGTTTTATTATCCCTGGCGATCTACTCCACTGGCGCATATATCTTATCGGGATTTGGGCCGATCGTTGTTTTACTTTACATCCTTTTTTGCCTCTGGTTTGAATATCGCGTTTTGGGCAAATCTTGCCGGTATTGTTATTATTACGGCAAGCTTTGCGGGACAGGCAAAGGAAGGATCGTTCCGCTATTCTTTAAAAAAGGCGACCCTGGGATATTCCCGAAAAGGGCTATCGGCTGGAAAGACCTTATTCCCGACCTCCTGGTATTTCTTATCCCTCTGCTTGGGGGAATAATTTATTTGTTTATCCGCTTCAATCTTCTAACCCTGGCACTGCTCGTTGTGATCGCAATTTTGGCCTTGCCCGGGACGGGCTTCATGCGCAGCTGTCTCCTCTGCCCCAACTGCCGGCAAAGGGAGCTCGGTTGCCCGGCCGAGAAGTTGTTCGGCAAAAGCAAGCAGTAGTCCCCAGCCCCTGGTCCCTGGCCCCTAATTTAATGTTCCCCTGGTTTTTCCTGTTGACTCTTCAATTTTTCCGTTGCATAATAAGGCGAAATTATCCAAGGAGAACCGGAAAAATGCGAAAATTTTATTTATTATTTTTCTCCCTGTTCACTCTATCGGTGTTATTTTTATCAATGGAGACTGCCGCCGACAATGTTTCCCCTGAACGCACTGCCGTCGTTACCGGCGAATCAACCGCCCGCCCATCCATTGAGGTCATTTCGTTGTCGTCTTCAGAAACCAGCGCCGCCAAAACCGCCGAAGCGACAGTTTCGTCTTCGGCAGAAACAAGATCCGCTACAACCGAGGCGGCCACGACCGAACCGACAACGGTTGCGCTTGAAGAGGGGGCGAGTTACAAAGGGGTCCTCTGGGGCGCCGACTTTAACGCTTTCAAGGCGATCAAGGGCTTTGCCGGCAGCCTCGCGCCTCTTAGCGCCGCTTTCGTCGGCACCGCCGACGATAACGATATCGCCATGCTGCTCGGCGTTCCCGTTTCCGGCAAGGACGCGAACGGCGAACAACGCGTGATGTTCGAATGTGTGCCGCGCAAATTCGCTTCGGTCTACCACGAGCCGGACGATACCTATTACATTTTCTACAACGGGAAATTCGCCATGACCTTTTCCAATATCGATGGCAAGAACTTCGACCTCTACCGGGACACTTTTTACAAAAAGTATAAAAAGTCCGGCAGCTTCACCTCAAAATATGAGCTGGGACAAAAAAAATCACGTTTGCTTCAATCATCCATCTTTGAAAAGGGGAAAACCAGCGCCTTTCTGGTCAAGGACCAATTGAACGTCGGCAAAAAGTCGTTTGTTTCGACCAAATTGGTTTTCGCTTCCAGCGAGCTGCTGGTCGCCGTCCGCAAAGAGATCGAAGATAAACTGGCCGCGGAAAAATTGTCCGGCGGCGAAAAAGATAAGCAACAGCTGGAAAAAGACCTGAATAAGATCGAATAGATCACCGCGATTCCGAGCCTTATTCCCCTATAGTCCCAATCGACTAATTATTTCTTCGATCATACTGTTTGTCCCTTTTATCCCTTCAGCTGAGAACTGATAAAGCTCGTTTACTTCCTGCCCTAATTTTCGAAGCTCCTGTGCAATTAACGGGCCGTATTTCGACCTTTCGGCAGAAGACCAGGACTTAAAGAGTTGCTCAAGGGACTCTAACTCCTGGGCATTGACGCCGCACCGAGCATCGGTCCAATCAGGTTTTTCATTATCGAACGATTCGATTGAGCCCCCCTGGCCGCTGCTCCCATAGCCATACACAAAAGTAATTTGGGGATCCGGATGACCGTCAATAAACACGATCCCCCGTTTAAATATATCTTTAGCGATAAGCTGAACATCCGGCGTATAAACAATGTTCAGGCCTAACGCCTTAATGCCTCTTTGGATTTCGTTGTCCGATAAAGTATTCAGCTTGGCCTTGACCTCGGCTGAAGAAATACCCGTTTCAAATTGGATCTCCATAACTCCAGCCTTGAAAAGCGACGCGGCATAAGCATGAGAGCGGAAGATCGGCAGATCGTTTTCCCCGACTTTTACCGATAAATGATCATTATGAACAGTTAATGTAACCGGGCGGCTTGAAGCAAAACCAGCTATTGCGTCGCTTACCGTATCGGCCCATCTGGTCGGGGTAAACCTGTTCCACATCATTCCAGCGAACCCCATGGTCCTTTGACTTAAATGGACCGACACTTTTTGTACAACAGCCACTTCTATCAACTCCTCAATGAATTTATCTAATTAAAATAATAATAATTTCACTAACAACTATCAGTCCATTAGTCCCCC
>JAQUOB010000043.1:0-3333 GCA_028717325.1 Candidatus Margulisiibacteriota bacterium | reverse complement strand
TTGACACCTCAAGCTGCTAGTGGGAGAATTACCGCTAAGGGGGAATCAACTATGCTAAAAAAGATCGGGATCGTGTTGGCCATTATCGTGCTGGTGATCGCCGGGGCGATCGGGGCGTTCTACCTCCGTTACCAGTCGATGGCCAACAATGTTAAGAATCAGTACAACAGTATCAAACCGGTCGACCTGGCTAAAATAGCCGACGGCGTCTATTCGGGGAGCTTCGGCGATTTCCTTGTTTCCGTCAAGGTTAATGTCACCGTCAAGCGCCACCGGATCGTTGAGGTCAAGATCGTGGAACAGAAATGCGGCCCCGGTTACGAGGCGCTCGATACACCCGGCCGGATAGTCAAGGCCCAATCCCCCAAGGTCGACGCCGTTACCGGCGCTTCGGGAAGCAGTATGGCGATCATGATCGCCGTCCACCGGGCATTAACGGGAAAGTAAAGGAATTCCCCCCGGTCCCGGCTCAAATTTCAGCTTAAAACAGTTTGATCTCGATCGGGGTCCGGTAAGAGCCGCCGACAGGGACCGCGTTGGGCAGAATGGATGTGTTTTCTCTCTTTAGAATAAATTTTACTTCTTGATCAAATCCCGAGTCCGAAATATTTTCCGCCACCAGCCAGCAGTCCATGGATCTTGCCCCGTGCTCTATCCTTTTAATTTTATATCCCCGTTCGATCACCGAGCCCAGATCTTCGGTCGTCCTGGAAGCGGGCGGAAAAATCGAGAGATAAGACCTGATCCCCAGGCACGTAAGATCGGGCTGGAACCCAACCGTCCATTCTTTGTTGGCATATTGCTCCTGAAGATAATATTTATCGAAGATATCCATATGTCCCGGCTTGGTCCCGATCAGCCCGATCAGGGGGTCAACGGGCACAAAGCCATTATCAATTTTGGCTTCTAACCAGGCATGTGCGCTCATTGTGCCCAGGGCATCGGTTAAAAAGAGCTTATCCCGGGGCCCTTCCATTAGAGGATGCGGCAGTCCAAGTTCTTTGATCTCGGCATTGATGGCGGCGCCGCCGCTCAAAATGACCTCTAAATTGCGTAAAGAAAGAAGTAACGCGGCTAATGCCGTAAACTCACGGCAGCTCCCAAAGCCCATTTCAACTATATCGGTCATTCTCGGCGGCCTATCGTGAGTCAAGATGGAACCGTTAACCCAGGCGACCTCGGCCGGGGACGCCGAGTTAAGCAAAGACGGGTACGGATATCTAAGATTGCTTCTGACCAATTCTATCGTTCTTTTTATTGTCTCTATCGGATCGCCTTGAATGGCTTGCTCCTGCACGCACAGATCGGCTAATTTTGTATTGGCTTGGATCCGATCGATCGAAACGAACGGCCCGTAAGCATAGCTGCCTTCGGTCAGGGCAACCGCTCCCCGCTGAAATCTCACCCGGCCAAAATAGCCTTTTTGCCTGGCCCCCAAAGCGACCCTGACCGTTTTTTCTGCTATGTTAAAAATCATGGATAACCTTTCGTTAGATAAAATATAAGTTCAAATATTAGTCGTATATTTTGGGAGAATATTTCACTGTTTTTAGCAGTATAAACCGGTATACTCATGGGGGCCCAATTTGTAGTATACTAAATAAATTGGGCCTGTTTTTAGCAAACAACTGATGAAAACTATGTTAAAAAAACAGCCAAAAGGAGAATGATCAAAGATGAAGAAGATCATAATATTTGTCATGGCCGCTCTGCTGCTGGTACCGGCACGATCTATCGCCTGCAGCGATTTTCGACTCCAGGCCAAGGATGGCACGGTGGTGATCGGCCGGTCGATGGAGTTTCCGATCGACTTGAAGTCTGAAGTCTGCGTCGTCCCGCGCGGTGCCGGGCGCTACGGTTTCCTGGCACTGAACGCGTTCGGCATCGGTGATGCCTATGTCGACGGGTTCAATGAAAAAGGTTTGTCGCTGGACGGCCTGATGTTTACCGGCGCGGTCTACGAACCGGAGGTCGCCGGCCGTTCCCTGCCGCTGGACACTTTTGGCGTCTGGTTGCTCGGGAATTTCGCCACTGTCAACGAGGTAAAAGCAGCTTTACTGAAGGTCAACATCACTGCCGCCCGCAATAAGAAGCTAAAGGAGCTGGGGATGCACCTCGCCGTGCACGACGCGACCGGCCGCAGCCTGGTAATAGAGTTCATCGACGGCCAGAAAAAGGTCTATGACAATCCCCTCGGGGTAATGACCAATCGTCCCAGCTTCGACTGGCAGCTGGCCAACCTGCGCAATTACGTCAATCTCGATACGCGCGATGTTCCGGCCCGGACGATCAACGGGGTCAAGTTCGAGCAGACCGGCGTCGGCAGCGGCTTGCGGGGCCTGCCGGGCGACTGGACCCCGCCCTCGCGCTTCGTCAAGCTGGCGTTCGGCGTTGATGCCGCCCTTAAACCGCGGAACGCGGCCGAGGCCGTTAACCTGGCCGAGCACTTGCTCAACACGGTCGATATCCCCAAAGGGGCCATCAAAGAACCGACCATTATCCCTAGTAAATATCTTTACGGTTACGCCCAGTGGGTGGTAATCAAGGATCTGACAAACAAGGTCTTGTATTATAAGACCTACGAAAATACCGCCTGGCGGTCGGTCGATCTGAAGAAGTTCGATCTTGCTCCGGGTCAAGCGGTCAAAACCCTGGCGCTGGCCGCCAAGGAACCGCTGTCCATCGATGTCAGCGGGAAGCTTGAACCATAGTGCCGGCTGACCTATGCTGATCCTGGCCATTGAAACATCGTGCGATGAGACCTCCGCTGCTGTTGTAAAAGACGGGAGCGAAGTTCTGTCGAACATCATCTCTTCCCAGATCGAGTTCCATAAAAAATACGGCGGCATTGTGCCCGAAGTCGCCGCCAGGAAGCATATTGAGGTTGTCAGTCCGGTAATTAAAGAAGCGCTCGAACAGGCAAAAGTGACGTTCAAAGACATTGATGCCGTTGCAGTAACTTACGGGCCAGGACTCGTCGGCTCGCTTCTCGTCGGGCTCTGCGCAGCTAAGGCCATAGCATGGTCACTCGGCAAATTACTGATCGGGGTCAATCATCTCGAAGGCCACATCTACGCGAACTTCTTGCCACAGGGAGTGACAAGGAGTGACAAGGAGGAGCAGGGAGGAGCAGGGAAAAAAATCCATGCTAATCCTTCCTCATCCCTGTCACTCCCTCAATTCCCTTTCATTTGTCTACTTGTCAGCGGCGGACACACGATGATCGTGCTCGTCGAAGATCACGGCAAATATAGGACCCTCGGCCGCACCCGCGATGACGCGGCGGGTGAGGCCTACGATAAAGTTGCGCGCTTTCTGAATCTCGGCTATCCG
>JAQUOB010000042.1 GCA_028717325.1 Candidatus Margulisiibacteriota bacterium | reverse complement strand
TTTCGCGCGGCGCCGCCGTAAAATTAACGATCGCCGGCGCGACGTTTAAGCCGCAAAGCTTATCGTTCGTATAGCCTTTTTCGAAATCCGACAGATAACGAATGCTCTCCTGCGCCGAGCCGAAACGGGAGATCAGCGTGGCCGCCTCCGCCCTGGTTATCGCTCGGTTAGGATCATAGATCGGCATTTCGGCGGAAACCCCGATGACCAGTCCCTTCTCCTTGGCAGCATAGATCGGCGCGGCGACCAATTCCTCCTGCGGCACGTCCCGGAAAAGAGGGATAATTTTTGAGACGATGCCCAAGCCCTCTGTCTTGACGGCGAGATCCGCCGCTTCAGATCTTGAGATCGGGTCATCGATCCCGAACATCTCCTTCGAATAAGGCGGCATATAACCGGCCTCGACGACCGCCTTGACGTAAGGCGCCCGCCAGTGTTCTTTCGGCACGTCAAAGAAAACATCCCCGGTCAGGACGGGGACCGGCAGCTTTTTGACCCTGGCCAGCCAGGTCGCGAATTCGCCGCGCGTGACCGGGTTGGCCGGATAAAAATTACCGTCGGGATACCCCTCGATGACCTTCAACGAAGAAAGATAAACTATCTGGCCGCGGGCCCAATGCTTTTTGCCGTCGTAGGTTATTTCTATGTCCGGATAAGTGACGAGGTGCAGCAGGCGGAGCTTTTTTTCTTCTTCGCCCCGGCCGACCAGCACCAGGTTCTTACCCGGATTGAGGACCAGGCCGCAGGCAAAAACGCCGTTCGGCTGCGGCCGAAAAACGACCCCTTCAATTCTGACCTCGGCGGGCGGGCTGACGCTGCCCTGCAGCATCACGATCTCATCAAAGGTCACGAGCTTATCCGTCGGATTGATCAGCTCGATTTCCGCCCCGGCCGTCCCAATCAGGCAAATAAACGGCAGGGCCAGCCAGGCCCATTTTTTCATAAGGGTATTTTAACATACTTTCTTGCCCTGTCGATTAATTTTTGGTATTATATAGATTACAAAATGTTTTTAAAATCCCTGACGCTGCGCGGGTTCAAGACCTTTGCCGAGGCGACCGAGATCGAGTTCGGGGAGGAAGCCAGAATAACGGCTATCGTCGGCCCGAACGGCTGCGGCAAAAGCAATTTGCTTGACGCCACCCGCTGGGTGCTGGGCGAGGATAACGCCCGTCATCTGCGGGTCGCCGCCCTGCCCGATATTATTTTTGCCGGGACCAATCGGCGCAAGCCCCTCTCGTTGGCCGAAGTCAGCCTGCTGTTCGATAATGCGACCGGCCGCTTCAACGTTCCTTTTACCGAGGTCGGCATCCGGCGCCGTACCTTTCGCGAAGGCGAGAGCGAGTTCTTCATCAACAAAAATCTCTGCCGCCTGAAGGACATTAAGGATCTCCTGCTGGACACGGGCCTCGGCGAAGGCACTTATTCCATCATCACCCAGGGACAAGTCGACGCGATTCTCTCAAGCAAGGGGGAGGAGCGCAGGGCCGTCTTTGAAGAGGCGGCCGGCATCAATAAATATAAGACCCGCAAGCTCAACGCCGAAAAAAAACTGATCGCCGCCGAACAGAACATCTTAAGGATCAGCGATCTCAAAATTGAGGTCGGCGAACATTTGCTGACGCTGGAAGATCAGGCCCGCCGGGCCCGAGAATACCTCTCGCTGCAGGCGGAGACCAAGGAGATCGAGATCGGGCTGAGCAAGAAACAGATCGGCAGCCTCTTGGAAAAGAAGGCCCGGCTGGAAGCGGAACTGGCGCTCGCGCGGCAGGCTTCCAGCGCCAAAGTCGAGGCGGAGCAAAAAGACGAGGCAGAACTCCTCGGGCTAAAAGAGACCCTGCGAAAAAAAGAGCTGGAGATCGATGAATTACTGGTCAAACTCGACGCCGAAAAAGACCGCCTGCGTGACCTGGAGCTCAACCGCCGGTTTGTTGAAGGCGAGATCGAACGCGCCGAGAACCAGAGAGCGGGCCTGAACGACAAAAAACTGGAGCTGCAGAAAAAGATCGATCAACTCCGGTCGAACGAGGGGACGGAAATATCTTTTTCAATTTCACAATCCGCACTGGCCGGGCCGGTCCGCGCCGTGATCGAAGATGTCCAACGGCTGATCGATCACGCGGTCTCGGTCGTTTCGTTCTTCGGGACGGCGGAGCAGTTCCAGCTGCTGGGCCAGAAAGACCGTGAAGCGGCGGTCAATCTCAAGCTGGAACTGCTGCTGGAAGAGATCAAGAGGATAGAAACGGAGAGCGAACGCCTCGGCTTCGGTCTGCAGGCCAATCGCAGCGCAATGCAAAATCTGCTGCCCGGCGGAGCGCCGGAACACGGCCAGCCGCAGCTGCCCGACACGATCGCCGGCCTGCGGGCCGAACGCGATTCCCTGCGGAAAAAGATCGACGAGCTGGAAGAAAAGAAGCGGCGCGAAGACAAAGACGAGCGTTCGGCCGAAAGCCGGATCACCGAGTTCGAGATCGCCCTGGCGAAGCTGGAGGGCGAGATGACGGGGCTGTCGGAAAAACTTTTCAATGAATACAACTTGACCCTGCCGGAGATCGAATCGCTGCCTCACACGGTGCCCAACGCGGCCAAGGCGCGCGCCGATCTCGACGAAAAGAAGGCCCGGCTGCGGGCGCTGGAACCGGTCAATTTGCTGGCGATCGAGGAGTTCGATAAAAGCCGGGAGCGTCTGACCTTTATTGAAGCTCAATTGACCGACCTGAACGCCGCCCGGGAAAGCCTGCACTCTTTAATAGTTGAACTCGACGCGCGCGCGGAACAGAATTTTCTTCAAACCATGGAACAGCTCTCTGTGGTTTTTTCGGAGACTTTCGCCAAACTTTTTTCCGGCGGTGAGGCAAAAGTTCAGCTGGCCGAAGGCGTGCCTGTGTTGGAGGCGGAGATCGAGATTTCCGTGCGGCCGAACGGGCGCCGCTGGCTGCCGCTCTCACAGCTTTCCGGCGGTGAGCGCTCGCTCTGCGCGATCGCCATCCTATTCTCGCTCATGAAGATCAGGCCCTCGCCGTTTTGCTTCCTCGACGAGGTCGACGCGGCGCTGGACGAGGCCAATATCGGCCGTTTTACCGAAATGCTCAAGGATTTCGCCGCGACCACCCAGATGCTGGTCATCACCCACAACAAGCGGACGATGGCCGCCGCCGATAATATTTACGGCGTGACCATGGAAGAACCGGGCATTTCCAAAGTCATTTCCATGAAACTGACGGGGGCGGCGGTATGATGGCCGGCAAAAAGCAAATCATTTTTATCGCGTTCGCTCTGCTGATCGTCTCTCTCTCGGTCTTGTTCGCCGTGGCGCAGACAAATGAGGCGGTCAAGCCGTCTGCGGCCAAAACGCCGCAGACCTTATGGGGAGAATACGGCATCGTGATCAATAACACGCCGGGCAACGCCCCCCAGCAAAACCCGAGGCTCATCGGCAGTGCCGACGGCAATCTCGCCATGGTCTGGGAGGACGGCCGGAACGGTTATACGAATATCTACGCCCAAAAGACCGATAAGGCCGGCAACAAGCTTTGGGGGGAATTGGGGGTTCAGACCTGCGGCGGCCAATCCGGCTCCGGCAATCAGAACAATCCGGCGCTGATCGATGATGGATCAGGCGGGGTCATTGTCGTCTGGCAGGGTTATTGCAACGGCAACGCGGATATTTTTGCCCAGCGGATCAGCGCCGCGGGCAGTCTTCTCTGGAGCACTGCCGGTGTGACGATTTGCGACGCTCCGGCCGGTCAATTCGCGCCCGAACTCGTGCCGGACGGCAGCGGGGGCGCCATCATTACCTGGCATGACTACCGCAGCGGGGCCGGCGAAGACATCTATGCGCAGAGGGTCGACCCGGGCGGCAACGTTCTCTGGGACAAGAACGGCGTGCCGGTCTGTACGGCCGCCGGCACCCAATGGTATCCAAAAATTGCCAGCGATGGCGCCGGCGGCGCCATTATTACCTGGACCGACGGCCGTATCAGCTCGGCCGATAATAACATCTTCGCCCAGCGCCTTGACCCAGCCGGCAAACCACTCTGGGATAAAGACGGCGTGCCGGTCTGCTCGGCCGCCCAAAACCAGGAGAAACCGGTAATCCTGCCGACCGAAAAAGGCGCGATAATCGCCTGGCAGGACTCGCGCCTGAATAACGTCGACATCTTTGCCCAAAAGATCGACCTGGCCGGCAAGCCCGTCTGGGATAAGGACGGCATCGCGGTAGTTGTGGCCCCTTATTCACAGGAAGAGCCCCAGCTAGCAACCGACAACAACGGCGGCGCGGTGGTCGTTTGGACCGATAATCGGGAAGAAGACGCGGCCATTTACGCCCAAAAGATCTCTGCCGGCGGTAAAATTGAATGGGAAAGCGACGGGCGGCGGCTCGCGAAATCGGAAGGCAAGCAAAGAGGGGCAAGGATCGTTAAACTAAAAACTCTGGATTGGGTGGTCGTCTGGGAAGATTCGCGCAAGGGTGATCCGCTCCTCTATTGTCAAAAAATAAACAGCGCGGGGGTAAATCTCTGGCCGGAGGAGGGCCTGCCCCTGGCTCCGGGCGGCCGGGGAGAAGAAAAACCGGCGGCGGCCGTTGCGTCGGATGGACAATTGGTCGTCGTCTGGCAGGACCGCCGCAGCGGCGAATTTGACCTTTACGGCCAAAAGCTTTTGGCCGATGGCTCGCCGGGCTGGGCTGAGAACGGAGTGGTCTTTTGCAATACCACCGGTTCGGTCATCCACCAAAACGTCAGCATGATCGATAACGGCCAGGGAGAGATAATACTGGCTTTTGAAGACGCCCGCTCGGGCTATTTAAACATTTACGCGCAGAAAATAAATCGCCAGGGGACCCTGCTTTGGGGCAAGAACGCGATCCCGCTGGCCAGGGTCAAGGCCGACCAGATCAATCCCCAGCTTGTGCCCGACGGGGCCGGCGGCGCTATCGTCGCCTGGGAAGACCAGCGCGACCCGAATTTTACGAAAATTTACGGGCAGAGGATCAGCTCACAGGGCAAAAAGGTCTGGGAAGGCGGCAGTTTGTCTCTGGCCAAGATCGATTCGCGCCAGACCGCGCCGGTCATAGTGTCCGACAACGCCGGCGGGGCGATCGTGACCTGGCAAGACGAGAGGGATCCGTTGAGCCTGAAAGATATTTACGGCCAGCGGGTTTCCGGCAGCGGCCAGTTGCTCTGGGGCAAGAGCGGGCTGCCCGTTTGCACGGAAAACGGCGACCAGGCCGATGCGGCGGCGATTTCGGACGGCGGCGGTGTCGTGATCGCCTGGACCGATTACCGCCGGGGTGAGCGAAATCCCGATATTTACGCCCAGCGTCTCGATATCAGCGGCAAACCCCTCTGGGAAAAGGGAGGGCTTCTGGTCTGCGGCGCGCCCGACGTGCAAAAAGCGCCGGCCCTCTCCAAAGACAAGGAAGGCGGGACCATCATCGCCTGGACAGACAAGGGGGGCGGCAGCTACGATATCTACGCCCAGCGGGTCAACAGCGAGGGTAAGACGCTCTGGCTGGCCGACGGCATCCCGATCAGTCAGTCGCCGAGAACACAGCAGAACCCGGTCATCAGCAATCAGGTGATCGTCTGGGAAGATTACCGGCTCGGCAACTGGGATATTTTTGCCAATTCGGTTTCTCTGCAGGGCAAGCTTCTCTGGGGCGATGAAGGCACTCCGGTCGTTTCTTTGCCGCTGACCCAGTACGCGCCGCGGATCATCAACTGGAAAAACGAAGGGACGATCATCGCCTGGGAAGATTATCGCAACGGCAAACAGTATGAGATCTTCATGCAAATGCTGGATAATAACGGCAGGTCATTGTGGCTGGAAAACGGTTTTATGGTCAAGTCGACCAATGGCGCCCGGGCGCCCAAACTCCTCCCCATCCCCGAAGAAAATGCTTTTGTGGTCATCTGGGAAGATTACACCGGCGGCGGTAAAGCGGTTACCGGCCAGTTATATTCCGTCGATTAGAGCTTGCTCGCCTTTTTCTTTAGTTCCGCTGCTTTGTCGGTCTTTTCCCACGGGAGATCAAGCTCCGGTCGGCCGAAATGGCCGTAAGCGGCGACCTGTTTGTAGAGCGGCCTTCTTAAATGAAGGTTCTTAATGATCAGGCCCGGCCGTAAGTCAAAGGTTTCGTCGATCAGCTTGGAGATACTTGATTCAGCGATCTGGCCGGTGCCAAAGGTGTCCACCATGATCGACAAGGGATGAGCAACGCCGATAGCGTAAGCCAGCTGGACCTCACATTTTTTCGCCAAACCGGCGGCCACGATGTTCTTGGCCACCCAGCGGGCGGCGTAAGCGCCGGAACGATCGACTTTTGTCGGGTCCTTGCCGGAAAAGGCGCCGCCGCCATGACGGGCGTAGCCGCCGTAAGTATCGACAATGATCTTTCGGCCGGTGACGCCGGTGTCGCCTTGAGGGCCGCCGATGACAAAGCGGCCGGTCGGATTGACGTAATATTTTATTTTATCGTCGACCAGCTCGGCCGGCAGTATCGGCAGTATGACCCGTTCGATAATGTCCTGACGAATTTTGTCCACGGCGATTTCCGGCCCGTGTTGGGCGGCAATTAAGGCCGTATGCACTCTGATCGGCCGGTCGCCTTCGTATTCGATCGTCACTTGCGATTTACCGTCCGGCCGCAGATATGAAAGCTCTCCCGTCTTGCGGACCTCCGCCAGTCTTTGCGACAAGCGGTGCGCCAGACTGATCGGCAGCGGCATCAGCTCCGGCGTTTCATCGCAGGCAAAGCCGAACATCAGCCCCTGGTCCCCGGCCCCCAGTCCCTCCAGATCTTCTTTGACGACCTCGCCCCCACGGATCTCCAGCGCCTTATCGACGCCGCGGGCGATATCTTTTGATTGTCCCTGAATGGCGACCAGGACTCCGCAGGTTTCGTAGTCAAAGCCATAGACGGCGCGCGTGTAGCCGATCTCTTTGATCGTATTGCGGACAAGGTTAGGAATTTCAATATATGTCCCGGTTGTCACCTCGCCGGCGACCAGGCATACGCCATTGGTAACCAGGGTTTCGACCGCCACGCGTCCCGCGGGGTCTTTTTCCATGATCGCGTCTAAAATGGCGTCAGAGACCTGATCGCACATTTTATCGGGGTGACCTTCGGTGACTGATTCAGAAGTAAAAAGATGCCTGTTCTTCATTTTATTGCCTCCCTCATAACGAGCGGACCGACTATTTGATGAAGTCATCGGGACTCGATTAAATTTTATTATAACCACGCTTATTTGATTTGTCAAATCAAAGCTTATATAATGATCGTTGATGGGAAATTTGAGCGAGAATTTTAATCACAAGGATTTCGCCTGCAAATGCCCGGGATGCAAGGGTGAATACCGCATCCACCTGGGGCTGGTCGGCATTCTCGAAATGATCGCCGTGCATTTTAATAAACGGCCGAAGATCGTCGCCGGTTATTATTGCGAAGAATATCTGGAAAAACTTCAAAGAGAAAAGCTAAGCTACCACTCCAAGGGCAAAGCGGCCAACATTTCGATCGAAGGCGTCCCCGCCGCGGAGATCTTTAAGTTCGCCGAAACGATCCCGGGCGTCAATGGTTTGGGTTTCTATCCGGAAGAGAACATGGTCCACATCGACACGCGTCCGCCGGAAAAAAAGGAGATCTGGATCAAGGAGCGGGGCAAGTACAATCCGCTGACCGTCGAAAAACGCCATCAATATGGACTCTGAGCTGGTCAAAAGCTTTCTCCACTACCTCAAAAACGAACGTAATTATTCCCCGCACACGTTAAGTAATTATCAACGCGACCTGCTCTTCCTGGTCAAGTTTATCGGGCAAAAAAAGATCGACCGGCTGGCCGCCCGCGAATATCTGCTGCAACTTGAGAAAAACAAATATTCACGCCGCTCGATCGCCCGCAAGCTCTCGGCCGTCCGTTCTTTTTTCCGTTACCTTCAACGCGAAAAAAAGATCAAAGAAAACCCTTTCCAGAACCTGGTGACCCCCCGGCTCCCCAAAAAACTGCCCAATTTTCTTTATCCGGAGGAGATGACCAGGCTGCTGGACGCGGCTGATGTTGCCAGCCCTTTAGGGAAGCGGGACAGGGCGATACTCGAACTGCTTTATGGTACCGGGATGCGCGTGATCGAACTCGGGCGGCTAAACCTCAACGGGGTCGATTTTGAGGAAAACGAGATAAGGGTCTTCGGCAAGGGCGCCAAGGAGAGGATCGTTATTTTCGGCTCTCACGCCGGCCGGGCGCTCAAAGATTACCAGACCAACGGCCGCCGGGACCTCGCTAAGGGGTCAAAGTCAGCGGCATTTTTTATCGGTCGGCGCGGGACCCGGTTGACCTCACGCCAGATCGAACGGATCATCAAATTCTATGCCCGTAAGGCCGGCATCCAGAAGAAGGTCACCCCGCATACCCTCCGGCATTCCTTTGCCACCCACCTTTTGGAGGGCGGCGCCGACCTAAGAATGGTCCAGGAACTGCTCGGCCACGTGTCGCTCTCGACCACCCAGGTCTACACTCACGTCACCAAGGAAAGATTGAAGGCCGTCTATGATTC
>JAQUOB010000041.1 GCA_028717325.1 Candidatus Margulisiibacteriota bacterium | reverse complement strand
TCTGCAGCAGCAGAAACCCGGAAAGAAAACACAGGATCAAGATCAAAAAAGAGAGATTGATCTTTTGCCAATAAGCATAAATCGATAGGCAGAAGAAGATCAGGACAAATAGAAAAGTCAGCCAGAACGGGACAAACGGAAATGTCTTAGCCGCCGCGATCCCGGCGGCAAATGCAATTGTTATAAATACTATCGGTCTGTCCATGTTAATCTCAAAAATTGCCTCCCGATATCATTCGCCCCCACCCTCACCCGCTAACGTTCAAGACCCTCACCCTCTCCCAGAGGGAGAGGGTATTTACGCAATCATTTTTTACCCCCTCTCCCCCTGGGAGAGGGGGTGCGAAAAATTTTGTGTTGGCGGGGGTGAGGGCTGAATAGTTACTCTCATGTCGAATTTCGCCTATATTACGATCATGTTTTTAATTCTTTCAAACTTACTTTTCCCAAACCTTGGTATCTCCATGATCTGTTCGATCTTGGAAAAGGTGCCGTTGGTCCGCCTGTATTCAACTATGGTTTTGGCGGTAGATGGACCGACGCCGGGCAGTGAATCAAGCGTTTTCTCATCAGCCGTGTTGAGATTGACCTTAACCGTTGGACCGACAGCGGCAGTGGGTGACTTACGTGATCTTTTTTCGTCAAAAGATCCCGGCTTTGTTTCCGACGGCACAGAAATTTGTTTGGCCGGGATTACGATCTTGGCGCCGTCTTTAACCGGTTCGGCCAGGTTGACGGCCGAAAGATCGGCCAGCGGCTGGGCTCCGCCGGCCAGAGCCACCACTTCCATTAATCGATCCCCCGGCTTAAGCTTATAGACCCCCTCCCGGCGAACCGCTCCGCAAATATGCACGGTCACCGATAAGCCGGTGGTTTGACGGTCCATCTTTGGCTGTTCGATCATTTTTTGTTCATTTGGATCGGGGATAAATTGGCGGACAGCCATGACAGCCAAACCGATAACAATTGAGGCGATCAGGCCGAGGATGATCAACTGCTGTTCTTTGGACAGGTTCAGTTCCATGCCGCGATACAAGCAAACTTATTACCGCGGGTTTTGAGCGTGAAGATTTAGTAAAAGCGGCGAAAATTCGTCAGATATTCAGATCTTTTGATAGATCGCTAAAATATCCTGAACGTAGGACCGGGTGTGATCGGTATAGCCGCCGTTCCTTAACACGGCGTTCGGGCCTTCCAGGTAGGCGGCGATCGCGCTCGAAACCCGGCCGTTAAACCGCTCGATCAACGACTTAAAATAGCGCACAGTTCCCTTGGCGTTCTGATCGATATCGAACACGTCATCGACCCCCAGTCCTTTCGCGGTGGAGGGCAAAAGCTGGCCCAGACCGCCAGCGCCGGAAGACGACATCGCCCGCGGATTGAACTTTGATTCGCGGGTGATGAGCGCCGCCACTAACTTCGGGTTCATATTGTAAGTCATAGAATGGCGCATGATGCTGTCGGTTATCTGCGCGGCCTCGTCGCCCGACCGGTATTTGGCAACGTGCCGATTGATGGCGGGCTGGGCGTTCTCCCCGGCCCCGACAAAAGCGGGCGGGGGCTCGCCGACCAGCGGGGCCTGGTAGACGGCGGCCGGCTGTGTTTGAGCGACCGGGAAGACCGGGGCGGACGGGGCTTTATAACCCTTATTATTGCCGAACCCGGAAAAGATGGAAACTACAAAGATGAGAACGACGACGGCCGTTGTCGCATCCACTATATCTGCCTCAAAAGATCGGGAATGGCCGAAAAATAATTGTCTTTTAATTTTTTAACCGGCAAATTTATCAATTTTTTCTTATTTCGCATGATGGTCAGGCTGTTGCCGCCAACCTTGCCGATGATCGCACAGGGCACCTGATAAAGCATGGCGAAATCGGAAAGAGAAAAGATGTTTGCCGCAGAAATCGTGAGCACGATCCGCGACTGGCTCTCCGCAAAAAGCAAGGCGTTGTCTTTTATGCTGTCGGCTAGATTGATCATTGCTCCTTTGTCCGCCAGGATCGCACATTCCGCGAGCGCGACAGCCAGCCCGCCTTCCGACAGGTCGTGAGCCGATTTCACCAGCCCCGCCTGGATCGCCTCCAGGCAAGTGGTCTGAACTCTTTTTTCAAGATCGAGGTCGAGCTCGGGCATTTCGCCTTCCTCGCGGTTATGCCCCAACAGGACGACCAGGTCCCCCTCGTCTTTAAAAGGGGCGGAACAGCGTTTATCGATATCTTTGATGATGCCGACCATGCCGATCGTCGGCGTCGGCAGGATCGGGCCTTTGGGGCTTTCATTATAAAAAGAAACGTTGCCGGAAACGACCGGCAGTTCAAGAAATTTGCAGGCATCAACAATGCCTTCGACGCAGGATTTAAATTGATAGAAACGGTCCGGCTTTTCCGGGTTGCCGAAATTCAAGCAGTCGGTCACCGCGGCCGGCTCGGCGCCGGTCACCACCAGATTCCTGGCCGCTTCCGCGATCGCTATCTGCGCCCCCACATAAGGATCAAGATAACAATACCGGCCGTTGCAGTCGGTCGTCGCGGCAATTCCCCAGGGCTTGTCTTTGATCCGCAAAACCGCCGCGTCCCCGCCGGGATAAACGGCGGTATTGGTCTGCACCATGTGGTCATATTGCTCGTAGACACAGCGCTTGCTCGCAATGTTCGGGTCCGATAGCAAATTCAGCAATTTTTCATTGGAATTTTTACCTTTTATTTCTAATTTCGGATTTCGAATTTCGGATTTCTCAAATTTCATGTCATAGATCGGCGCTTTGGCCAGCTCTTCCGTCGGCGCGTCGGCAATGATCTTGCCTCGGCTCTTGATGATCATCTTTTGTTCTTTGATCACAAAGCCGACAACAACCGCGTCCAGCCCCCATTTATGGAATATTTTCAGGACTTTTTCTTCTTTGCCCTTTTCGACGCAGAGCAGCATCCGCTCCTGCGACTCGGACATCATAATTTCCCACGGCTCCATGCCGGCTTCGCGCAGAGGAACTTTATCCAGGTCAACTTCGATCCCCACTCCACCGGCCACCGCCATTTCCGATGACGAACAGGTTAAACCAGCCGCCCCCATATCTTTGATGCCGACCACCACACCAGTTTCGAGCGATTCGAGCGTAGCTTCGATCAGGCACTTCTCGGTAAAAGGATCGCCGACCTGGACCGTCGGGCGTTTCTCGATCTCGGCCGCTTCGAAGACGGTCGAAGCCAGGATCGAACAGCCGCCAATGCCGTCACGACCGGTTTTTGAGCCGGCGTATATGATCGGGTTGCCCAAACCTTTAGCGTAGGCACGGGCGATCTTTTCTTTGAGCGCAATGCCGATGCACATGACGTTGACCAGGCAGTTGCCGGCGTAAGCGTCGTCAAAATAGATCTCGCCGCCGACGGTCGGAACACCCACGCAATTGCCGTAGGACTGAATTCCGTCAATAACACCGGTAAAGATATATTTATTGAAAGGGTTGTTTAATTTACCAAAGCGCAGAGAATCGAACAAAGCGATCGGCCTCGCCCCGGAAGTAAAGATGTCCCTGATAATACCCCCCACCCCGGTCGCCGCGCCCTGTTTGGGCTCGACCTGCGAGGGATGGTTATGCGATTCCATTTTAAAGATGATCGCCATGCCGTCATAAACAAAACCGCCGGCGTCTTCGCCAACCAAGGTCTGGTATTTGCCGGTCTGGGGGAAAAGTTTCAGCCATTTTCGGGAGCGCGGGTAGCCGCAGTGCTCCGACCACTCAACGGAGAACATGGCTAGCTCCGTATTGGTCGGTTCGCGCTTGAGGATGGATAAAATGCGCTTATATTCGTCGTCTTTGAGGCCGAGTTCCTGGTAGACTTTTGCTTGTGTCACGCCTCTATTTTATCATCTTAAAGAGGGGTTGACAATTAAAGCGAATAAAAAAGGAAGAGAACTCCTAACAATTGACATTGTCATATTTTCTCATATTTGGGATCATTATGACCCTATCCCATTCTAAGTGCCATTATAATTTAGAGAAGCCGGGGCTGGATTTTCCCTTCTTTTTTATTCAAGGTATATTTTTTATATCCTTCTGTTTTATATTTCTCAATATTATCATACATAACAAAGAAAAACTGGAATCCCATTTTTTCATCTCGAATCGTTAATAATAATTTATTGATCCCATCTTTATCAACAGAAGAAACAGCGGATTGCTCAATAATTAATATTGTTGATCTAAACTCCGCATAATATTCGGCTATTTTTAATACCACCTCAAGTATAACTCGATACTGTTCTCCGGCAGATAATGCATTAAAGCGTCGTAGAAAGCTGGCATCAGACATTTTAATATATAAATTGTCCTTATTTTCACTTATAGAAATATCGTTAATAAAATGCTTTCTTTTCGTTCGAATAAAAGCAATAACATTACACAATTCATCAATTGTTATAGAAAAATACGATGCGATTTTTTCTAATTCATTTTGTACCGGTTCAGACGCTCCATTAGAGTAATCCCGATAATTGATATTCAGATAAAGAATCTTAATTGGGGATTTAAACAATGGGGTTTCAGCCCCATTAATTAGACAAGACAATTTATTTGTCTTGTCAAGAATGATTTGATACATCATCTCCCTTTCCCTATAATAATAAATATTAAAATATGAAGTTAGTAGCTCTTTTTCATCTCTTTTAAGCCATCTATTAATATACTTCATATCCTCAAGTGAAGAGATGAATTCAAATATTGTAGTTTTCCCAGTCCCGTTGCCTCCACTAATAATATTATAATTCTCAAACTCTAATTTACTATGCCCCTTAAATCTCGCAATATTGTTTATTTCAATCTTGGTTATTATGCCATTAGATGTATCGATCCCATTCAATGCCATCTTAATTTTTTCTTCATGATTTTTCTTGATTCTTTTCAGTTCATCTATCGTATATCGATTTTCATCCCCATCTATCAAATCCCCATGGGTACTACACAGCCATATTGCATTTTCTATAGAAGCCCTTTCCTTTTGGGTTAAAGATAGATCATATCTTCGGCTTCCCTTTCCAGAAGCAGCTCCTGATATATGGCTCGCCACGCCGGTAATATTAACTTTGTCTGACCCCTCCTCAGAAGGCCCAACCGTAAGACTATCACAGATAGAACATTTATATGCGGCTCTTTGCGCCAGTTTCGATTTTGTTTTCTCACTAAAATCATCTCGAGGCATTCTTATCTCCCCCTTTTAATATTTCCACCACCCCGACCTCCTCCTCCATCAAATCACTTTCTTTATGTTCAATCCAAGGATGTTTAAATATTTGTTTCCAATCGTATTGATAAAAAGGAAGAACGCTAATCAAAGCATCTGCGTGAAATAAAAGATAATACTTCCTAACCAGATTTTCTAAGAAATCAATGGAATCATCTAAATTCTTATAACTAGCAAGCGTCTTCCGTGACCTTTTATCGCAATGAGCTATTCTTCTATCGGCAAAATCTTCAATTTTCTTTACGGTCATTCGCAGATATTGCAGATCCCGATCCGCAATCTTTGGGTTAAAATAATTTCTCGACTCATCCGAATATTTTCGAAAAGCTTTCTGTACACGATTTTCCAAATGTTTTCGCAAGGCTGGCACTCCACGGCCTTCATCAGAGGACATCTTATACATGGCGGCGAATCGTTCTTTTGACATAATTTTGGGATGTCTTTGCATTTCCGATAGTAATCTGGCAAATGAAATACTATCTTTATCGTTTTTTATTTGCCTACGAACGCTCATGGTTGCGAAAGCAATATAAGCAATATCTAAAAAATCATAAAAAGAACTTGATTCTTGTATTTTTGGATTGGCTTTTATTATATTCTTGACCTCCATAAAAACATTCCGGTAAACCAAAAGCTCTTGGATTTCTTTATAAATAATATCAAACCATTGCTGCCACTTCACATAAGTAGTATGCTCAAAACTTTTGCGGATCATCTTTTACGCCCCTCTTCCGTCAGTCCGTAGAGCTTATAAACAAGCTGATCGATTTGCTTGTCGGTTGCTTCTATCATCCCTGTTTTCTGAGCAAGTATAATAGAAATTATACATCAATTAGGCGTATAAAATGAGGCTTGCAGCAAAAAAGGAGGAGAAACTATTCGCCGTAGATCCGCTTCTTGTCGTCTTCCGTAACATGGCTCATCGTCAGGTTGATGCGGCCCATGTTGTCAACCTCGATCACTTTGACCGTCACCACGTCGCCAAGCTTGACCACATCTTCGACTGTGGCAACTCTTCGCTCGGCCAGTTGAGAAATATGGACCAGGCCGTCTTTACCGCCCGGCAGTTCCACGAACGCGCCAAACGGCATGATCCTGACCACTTCACCTTTGAAGACATCCCCTTCTCTCGGCTCGAAAGTCAGTTCATCGATCTTGGCTTTAGCTTTTTTGGCCGCATCGGCGTCGGCGGTCGTGATGAGAACGGTGCCGTCGTCTTCGATATCGATCTGGACGCCCGTTTCTTCGATAATACTGCGGATCATTTTGCCGCCCGGCCCGATCACCGCTCCGATCTTTTCCGTGTCGATCTTAAAGCTGATGACCCGCGGCGCGTAAGGCGACAGCTCGGCCTTCGGCTGGGCGATGACCGCCTGCATTTTATCCAAAATGAAAATCCGGCCTTCTTTGGCCTGCTCGAGAGATCGTTCTATGATCTCAAAAGACAAACCTTTGATCTTGATATCGACCTGAATGGCCGTGATCCCTTTTCTCGTCCCGGTAACTTTGAAATCCATGTCGCCAAGATGGTCTTCCACCCCCTGGATGTCGGTAATGGTTACCGCTTTATTGCCTTCGGTGATCAAGCCAATGGAGATGCCGGCGACCGGCGCGTCGATCTTGACCCCCGCGTCCATCAACGCCAGGGTCGAACCGCAGGTCGAAGCCATCGAAGTTGAACCGTTGGAGCCGAGGACTTCCGAAACCAGCCGGATGGTGTAAGGAAATTGTTCTTCCGAAGGAATGACGGGTAAAAGCGCCCGCTCGGCCAGCGCGCCGTGACCGATCTCCCGGCGGCCGGGCCCGCGCAACGGTCGGACCTCACCCACCGAATAGGCGGGGAAATTGTAATGATGCATGTAGCGTTTGCCGGTCTCTTCTATATCAAGCCCTTCGAGCCTTTGCTCTTCACCGGCCGAACCCAGCGTGGCAATGGTCAAGACCTGGGTCTGGCCGCGGGAAAAGATGGCCGAACCGTGAGTGCGCGGTAAAACACTGATCTCACAGCTGATCTGGCGGATATCTTTCGGGCCCCGTCCGTCCAAACGTTTGCCCTCATCAAGGACCATCCGGCGCATTGTGTCGTATTGGATCTCTTCCAGCACGGTTTTGACGTCGGATTTATTCTTTTCGATGATCGCCTTGAGCTCTTTGTCTTCACCGGCTTTTTCGATCAGATCTTTCTGGATCTTGACGATCGTTTCCGTCTGTTTATCTTTATCGAGGATGCGTATAGCCGCCGCTATGCCTGACTTGGCATTGGCGATCACGAATTTTTCCAGTTTTTCATCGATCTTATGGACTTCAACTTTGACTTTGGGCTGGCCGGCCTGTTTGACCAGGTCTTCCTGCATCGCGATCAGTCTTTTTATTTCATCATGGCCGGCCTTAATGGCGGCCAGCATATCGCTTTCGGAAACTTCTTCCGCTCCGGCTTCGATCATCGAGATCGATTCTTTGGTCCCGGCCAGGACCAGGTCCAGGCTCGATTCTTTCATCTGCGCGGTGGTCGGGAAAACGATAAATTTGTCTTCGACTTTGGCGACCCGGACGCCGGCGATCGGGCCGTCAAACGGTATCTCGGAGATGGAGAGAGCGGCCGAAGCGCCGACGATTGCCATCGTGTCCGGCGGATTGTCCTGGTCGTAGGAAAGAGGCGTAACCACTATTTGAACATCGTTGCGGAAGCCTTCGGGGAACATCGGCCGGATCGGCCGGTCGATCTTGCGGGCGTTCAGAATGGCTTTTTCGGTGGGACGGCCTTCGCGCTTAAAAAATCCGCCCGGGATCCTGCCGACGGCATAAAGTTTTTCTTCAAAATCTACCAGCAGTGGAAAGAAGTCAATGCCTTCGCGCGGCGTGGCCGCCATGGTGGCCGTGGCCAGGACCATGGTGTCGCCCAAACGAACGATGACGGAACCGCCCGCTTCCCGGGCGACCCGGCCGGTTTCCAGGCTAAGGATGCGGCCGTCAGCAAGTTTTAATTCTACTTTTTTGATCATGCGAGGTCCAAACTGGTGGTGATCGCTTCGTACTTCTTAACATCTTTTTTATGAAGATATTTCAGAAGCCGTTTGCGCTGGCCGACCAGGAGCAGCAAGCCGCGCCGGCTGTGCTGGTCCTTTTTGAATTTTTTCAAATGTTCGACAAGGGTGCCGATCCGCTCCGTCAAAAGAGCGATCTGCACTTCCGGCGAGCCCGTGTCCCCCTCGTGTCTTTTATATTTACCTAAGATTTCCGATTTCTTTTCTTTTTTCAGAACCATTACTGTACTATTGTATCATAGACCGCGGGCCCGGACAATATCTTTCTTTATCTGGCGGACCAGTTCCCCCACATCGGAGAATTGTTTTTCATCGC
>JAQUOB010000040.1:2610-8618 GCA_028717325.1 Candidatus Margulisiibacteriota bacterium | reverse complement strand
TCTTACGCGCTGGATAACCCGGAGCAGAAGGTCACTGACACGATCAAAAATTATATCGTGGCCAAATATCCCGATTGGTCAAAGGACGAGATCCGCCTGACCTATAAGACAGCCGAAAACATTTTTTCGGAGATGACGGCTTTGCCCAAAGATTCGCAGCTCTCGGTGATCGAAGTTTACACTGATTTCAAGCCGGTCGGCAGCGTGGTTTTCCCGATCCGGGCCGTCGCCGGTGGTATGGACCGTAAATTCATGATCAGGGCGAAAGTTGACGTCGTCAAAAAAGTGGCGGCCGCGGCCCGCCTGATCAAAAAAGGCAGATCAATTGAATCGGCCGACCTCAAAATAGAGGAAAGGGACGTGGCCCTTTTGCCGCAAAAATATTTCTTGAGCGCCGAGCCGTTGGTCTCCAAAGAAGCCAAGATATCGATACCCGGCAACAGCACGATCTTTGAATGGATGGTTGGCGAGGTCCCCCTGGTCCGACGGGGAGCCCCGGTGACGCTGATCGTTACGGCACCCGGCCTGGCCGTCAAGACCAAAGCGCAAGCGCAGGAAGACGGTGTCCTCGGTTCGGAGATCAAGGTCAAGCGTGCCGATTCCAATAAGATCGTCGCGGGCAAGATTATCTCTGCCGGTGAAGTGGAGGTTAAACTGTAGTGAAAATCCAAAACCAGAAATCAGAATTTCGAAATAAATTTTGGTTATTTATTATTATTTCGTCATTAATTATTGGTTGTTCGTCATTGCCCGTTAGGGCAAATTCGCTCTGGAACGAAAACAGCGCCTCGCCTTATTCGCCCCAAAAAGTTTATAAGATCGGGGACATCATTAACGTCGTCATTCTGGAAAACACCTCGGCCAAGAACCTGGCCACGACGAAAACGAACGTCAAGGACGACTTGAGCGCCAAATTTACGCACACGATCCAGCGCTTGACCCCGATCATCGGCGCCAATACCTCGGCGGTCGGACAGCTCTCCAACCAGTATACCGGCGACGGCTCGACGGTACGCGGCAACAACGTTCAGGCCCGGATCGCCGCCTGGGTGGTCGAGGTCCTGCCCAACGGCAACCTGTCGATCCAGGGGCACCACCGGGTCAACGTCAACAACGAGATGCAGGAGATCACGCTCACCGGCACCGTCCGGCCGAAAGATATCGCGGGCTCGAATTCCGTTTTTTCCTATCAGGTGGCTAACGCGGAGTTGACCGTCAGCGGGACCGGGGCCGTGTCCGACGCGAGCACGCCGGGCTGGATCTCCCGGATATTGAACTGGTTGTTTTAATTAACATGAAAAAAAATATAATTGCTGTTTTTTGTTTATTGATCTGCGTGCTGGTCAGCCTGGCGCTGGCCGCTTCGCCGGCGGTCCGCCTCAAAGATATCGCCCATATCCTGGGCGCCCGGGATAATCAGCTGATGGGCTTCGGCCTGGTCGTCGGCCTGAACAATTCAGGCGACAAGACCCAATCCAGTTTTACCCAGCAGGCGGTCGCCAATCTCATGTCGAGAATGGGCGTCGTTCCCCAGTCGGTCGATTTCAAATCCCGCAACGTGGCGGCTGTCATGGTGACGGCGACGCTGCCGCCTTTCGTGAGGTCCGGCCAAAAGCTTGACGTGACCGTCTCTTCGCTGGGGGATGCGACTTCCCTGCAGGGCGGGACGCTGCTGATCACTCCGCTGCAGGGGGTCGACGACCAGGTTTACGCCGTGGCGCAGGGCAGTGTGCTGGTCGGCGCCGACCCGTCTTATCCCAGCGTGCCCTATGTCAGGCCGCGGCAGGTCACGGCCGGCCGGATACCGGAGGGAGCGCTGGTCGAAAAAGAAGTGTCGGTTTCCTTGGAAGGCAGCGTGCTGACGATCGTGCTCGATAGTCCCGATTTTACGACCGCCAGCCGGGTGGCGACGGCCATCAGCAATTCGGGCATCGGTGCCTCGGCCCGGGACGCGGCCACCATCACGGTCGCCTCGGAAGGCGATCCGGTCTCTCTGATCTCGAAGATCGAGAATCTGACGGTCGCGCCGGACACGGTCGCAAAGATCATAGTTAACGAACGGACCGGGACGGTCGTCATCGGCGAGCACGTGGTGATCTCGCCGGTCGCCGTCTCATACAGCGGCATCGATGTTTATATCGGCGATGTTTCGCTGTACTCCATCGGCAATTCGACCGACTCGTCCGATTACTCGGCGGGCGACCAGCGTTACCAGGCCTCGACCAACGCCCGGTTGAGCCGGAAAGAGTCGAAACTTAAAGTGGTGCCGGCCTCGCCGACGCTGGCCAGCCTGGTGCGGGCGCTGAACGCGATCGGCGCTTCGCCCAAAGACCTGATCTCCATCCTGCAGGCGATGAAGAAGAGCGGCGCCATCAAGGCCCCGCTGGAGGTAATTTAAAATGGATCCGGTCAGCGCGGTATCGTCTTTAAATAATTTTCAGCAGATCGCCCGTGCGGCCGCCGCTAACGGCGCGTCCGCCAAGGTCAGCGAGGAATTCCTGACCATCTTTTATAAAGAAATGCTTAAGCAAGCGGTTAAATCGCCTGCACTGAGCTATGATCCGGAGAAAAAAGATGAGAATAGTTTTTTTTCGGCGTTCAACACGGATATCATGATCGAACAGTTCGCGAAACAGCTGGCCAAGGACCAGATCGCCCGGCCCGGCTGGCTGCCCGCAGAAAGTAAATAGCAGAAAAAATAAATAAATGAACAAGGCAAAGAAAGCTCCGGTCAAAAAAGTAGAGACCCACGCTTCGGTCGAGGCCTATATGCCGCTGGTCCATTCGATCGCCTCGATGGTGTCCGGCAAAGGCCTGCCGCCGAACATCGAATATGACGACCTGGTTTCCGACGGCACCGTCGGTTTGATGAAGGCCTGGGAAAATTTTGATCCCAAGCGCGGGGTCAAGTTCGAGACCTACGCCTCCTACCGGATCAGGGGCGAAATGCTGGACGGGCTCAAGAATTATAATCCGGTCCCTTACCGGGTGCAGGTGATGGTCAGGGACCTGGCCAAGAAAGGGGTCAAGTCCGTCGTCTCACGCAAGGATAAAGAAGAAGACGAGCTCCTTGAAAAAAAGGAATTGAGCGAAGACGAATTTAAGCTGGCGCTCAAGCGGATCAAGAAGATCGTTTCGGCCTCGGCGCTCATGTACCTCCTGTCGATCGAAGGCATGACCGAAGCCGGGGTGGAGGCCCAGGTCCCCGGCGAAGTGACGCCGGCCTCCGAGATCGATTTTGGCGAGCTAAAAGATAAGATCAGGGCGGAGATCTACAGCTTGCCGCCGCTGCAGAAGCAGGTGGTGGAGCTTTTCTTCCATAAGGGGATAAACCAGAAAACGATCGCCCAGAAGTTGAAGCTGTCGCGGCCGAAAGTCTGCCGCCTGCTCAGCCGGGCGATCGAAACGATCAAGCGGAGGCTTAAATAAGATGGCCGGACACCTGGAAGTATTCGACGCAACATTCGGCACGCTGGAGCAGGCGATGCGCGTGGCGACGATGCAGCAGCAGGTGATCGCCCATAATATCGCCAACGCCAAAACGCCCGGTTATGAGGCGCTGACCTTTGACGAAGAATTGAACAAAGCGGTCAAACGGCAGGACAAGAAAAATGTCACGCTGGAGGAAGAAATGGCCGCCCTGGCGGAGAACTCGGGCAAATATTCGGCTTATGTCAAATTGATGACCTCAAAGATCAACGTCTTGAGGACGGTTGCCACTCAGGGGAGGAGGTAATAAGCTATGGGCCTTAATCAGGCGATGGAGATCAGTGTTTCGGGCATCGAAGCGCAAAGAAGGACCATGGAGCTCATCTCTTCGAACCTGGCGAACATTAATACGACACGCACTCTGTACGGCGGGCCGTACCGGCGCAAGATCTCGGTCCTGGCGGAAACCCCTATCAGCTTTTCGCAAGCGCTGACAAGAGCGGAAAGCAAGCTTGACGGCAAAATGGGCGGCGGGGTGGAGGTCGTCGATGTGGTGGACGACAGGACCGCGTTCCAGAAAGTTTACAAGCCGGGCCATCCGGACGCCGATCCGCAGGGTTTTGTTTCGATGCCCAACGTCAACCTTTCCGACGAGATGGTCGACATGATCTACGTTTCGAAATTATACGAGGCGAACATCACCGCCTTTAACGCGACCAAAAAGATGATGCAGGACACGCTGACCCTGCAATAGGAGGAATGAACCATGAGCGAACCGATCGGGCCGATCAGCGCTGAAACGAGACTGGCCCAGCTGATAGGCGATAATGAATTTTTTGCCCAGGCGCCGGCCGTCGCGCCGGCAGCTCCGGCCGGCCTGCCGGGGAGCCCGTCGGTTGCGAGAACCGGCTTAACCGGCAACGCCTTCGACGACATACTGAACAAGACGATCGAGGCGCTCAACGGCGTCAGCCGGTCGGAATTTTACGCTAACCAGCTGGCCGAGAAATATGTCCACGGCCAGGCCGAACTGCAGGACGTGATGGTCGCCCAGGCGAAGATGAGCGTTATGACGACCCTGGCGGTCACGACCGTTAATTCGGCGGTCAATACGTTCAAAGAAATAACGCAGATACAAATCTAAATAGTTCTAAGTTATAAGCTCTAAGTAGTAAGCTTAATTTGGAAATGAAAGGAAAATAAATGGCGGAAGCAGCGACAGGTTTTGATCCACGGCGACTTCTCCTGGTCGGAGCGGTGGTCGCGGTGGTTGTTTTTTCCGTCCTCTTTTTCTTGTTCCGCGGCTGTGCTCCCATGGCCGGCCCCAAAAAAGCGGGGATGACCGTCGTTTATTCCAATCTGGAGCTGAAAGACGCCGCCAACGTCATCGCCCGGCTCAAAGAATTGGCCATTCCTTATGAGATCCGCGACGAAGGCCGCGCCGTCGCCGTACCCAAAGAAAAAGCCGATCAAGCCCGCCTGGGCCTGGCCGAGAAAAAACTGCCGGCCGGCGGCCAGGTCGGCTGGGAGATATTTGACGAATCGCGGCTGGGCGCGACCGATTTTGACCGCCGCATCCAGCTGATCCGCGCGATCTCGGGCGAACTGGCCCGCAACATCCAGAGGATAGAGGGCATCGAGGACGCGAGGGTCCAGGTCGTCATTCCGGAGACTCAGCTCTTTGCCGCCCAGACCGCGCCGGTAACGGCAGCGGTACTGATCCGTCTCCGGTCGGGCTACGAACTGGCCCCGGAAAAGATCAAAGGCATTGTCTATCTGGTCGCCAGCAGCGTCGAAAACCTGCAGCCGGAAAATGTCACCGTGGTCGACGATTCCGGACGGATACTGACGACCAAGGCCGGACAGCCGCCGCTCAAATACGCGCCGGCCCCGACGCCGTCCGAAGCCCCCGTTGTGATGGCGACGCCCGAAACCGTCGCGGTCTCGCCCGAAGTCATCATCAAGAAAGAAGAACCGGCCAAAAAAGCGGCGGCCTCCCTCGAAGCGATCGTTAAAGCGCCGACCGCCAAAACTCCGACGGCCGAAGCAGGCAAGATCACCCTGACCGGCCTGCCGAGCTTGACCGCCGAAGAAAAGGTATTGCTCAAGGTCCAGACCAAAAAAGAACTGGAGTCCGACCTCTCCGGCAAGGCCCAGGAATTGCTGAACCGCTTCTATCCGCTTAACAGCATCATCGTCAAAGTAACGGCGGACATCAAGCCGGCCAAAGATAAAGAGATCAAGGCCAAAGAACTGAAAGTCAAAAAGCTGACGGCGATCGTCCTGGTCGACAACCGGGTCGATTTTAACGCCAATCTGAAGCAGGCGACCTATACGACTGTCGCGGCCGCTATCGCCTACAACAAGAAGCGCGGCGACCGCATCATCGTCCAGCGGGTGCCGTTCCATCTGGCCAATCCGCCGCTTCAGATCGGAAAGGTCAAGCCGCAAAAGACGGCCGCCTCCGCCGGCTTAAAAAAGCTTCTTTCTTTGGTTTCCGTGATCAGGCTTATCTGGTGGGGGATCGCTGTCCTGGCGGTCTTGATACTCATCTTCTGGCTCAACTCCCTAAGACGCCG
>JAQUOB010000040.1:0-2510 GCA_028717325.1 Candidatus Margulisiibacteriota bacterium | reverse complement strand
ATGGTATTGACTGGCAGAGAAAAAGCAACGATATTTTTATCGATCCTGGGCGCGGACGTTTCTTCCCGGGTGCTGCGCTATTTGCCGGAAGAGATCGCCGACCTGATCGCCGCGGGCATCAACCACCTGCCGACGCCTTCGCCCCAGGCGCTCTCGGAGGTCCTTGACGAATATCAGAGCTTCCTGGCCCTGCCGGAAGCCGGCCCGCCGGAACCCTCGCTGCCGCCGAGGCCGGTGACGCCCAGAAGGTCATATGCCGCGCTGATGTACGAGCGGCCCCAGACGACCACTTTTTTGCTTTCGATCATGTCCGAAGACGAGCAGAGAGACGTCCTGCAGGCCCTGCCGCGCGAGAAGGCGCTGCTCGAAGAACTGCTGGCTAATTTAAAGGCCAATCCGCTGCGGCCAAAAATAGAGGCCAAGTTCAGGGAAGTTTTCGCGGGAAAGATATTTTAAATCATGGGCTTGATCAAAAGAAATTATCTGGAAGATAAGGGGACGCTGACGATCGAAAAATCGCCGGTCCAGCTCCATCAGCGCCGCGAAGTGTCGGCCGAAGCCGAGGCGCTGCTGCGCATCCCCGCCGGCGATATCTCGTTGGTCAAAACCGAAGCGCAAAAGATCATCGAGCGGGCCCGGCAGGAAGCCGACAGCGTCCGTGAAGAAGCCAGGGAACAGGGCCGGAGGGAGGGCCGCGACGAATCGGCCGCCCGCCTGGAAGAAGCGCTGGCGACGCTCAACAGCGCGATCAAGGAAAGAAAACAGATCATCAAGGACGCGGAAGGCGAGCTGCTGCGGCTGTCCCTCAAAATCGCCGAGCAGATAATCCGCTCCGAGGTCTCGCTCCATCGCGACGTTTCGCTGAACATCGTCTCCGAAGCGATCGGCCGGGTCTCCGACCGCGAGCAGATCATCGTCCGGGTCAACCGCGAGGACGCCGAATACCTCAAACGCTACAAGGACCGATTGTCGGGCATGCTGGACGGGGTCAAGAGCTTTTCGATCATTGAGGATTCGAACGTCGAGCCGGGCGGCTGCGTGATCGAGACCAATCTTGGTTTTATCGACGCGCGCATCTCCACCAAATTGAAATCGATCGAAGAAGCCCTCCAAAAAGTCGCCCCCGAAGAAACGAAATAAGATGGCCCTGCAGATCGATTTTGAAAAATACCACAAAGCCGTCGACCGGGCCGAACTGGTCAAAGTCATCGGCAAGGTCGTCCAGGTCGTCGGCCTGATCATCGAAGCGCAGGTCGGCGGCGTTTCGGTCGGCGACCTTTGCTCGATCCGCATCGAAAAAGAAAACCGCGAGGCCTTCGGCGAGGTGGTGGGCTTTAAAGAAAGCCGGGTCCTCTTGATGCCGCTGGGTTCGACCGCGGGCATTTCTCCCGGCGCCCAGGTTACGGCTGTCGGCCGGCCGCTGCGCGTCCGGGTCGGTCCCGATGTCCTGGGCCGGGTTTTGGGCGGCCTGGGCGAGCCGATCGACGGCAAGGGGCCGATCCTCGGCGAGCTGGACCGTCCGCTTGACGCCGATCCGCCCGATCCGGTCAAGCGGCCGCGGGTCACGGAAGTCATGCGCTGCGGCGTGCGCGCGATCGACGGGCTGTTGACTGTCGGCAAGGGCCAGCGCATCGGCATCTTTGCCGGTTCCGGTGTCGGCAAATCGACGCTGATGGGCATGATCGCCCGCAACGCCGAAGCGGACATCAACGTCATCTGCCTGGTCGGGGAGCGGGGTAGGGAAGTCCGTGATTTTATCGAAGAATCGCTGGGCGAAGAAGGCCTCAAAAAATCGGTGGTGGTCGTCGCGACCAGCGACTTGCCGCCGCTCATCCGCCTCAAAGCCGCCTTTGTCGCTACGGCGATCGCCGAATATTTTCGCGACAGCGGCAAGAGCGTAATTCTCATGATGGACTCGGTCACCCGTTTCGCCATGGCCCAGCGCGATATCGGCCTGGCGGCCGGCGAACCCCCGACGACCAAAGGTTACACCCCTTCGGTCTTCGCGCTTTTGCCCCGGCTGATGGAGCGCTCCGGCACCTCGGAAATCGCAAGTATCACCGCCTTTTACACGATATTAGTTGAGGGGGACGATTTCAACGAGCCGATCGCCGACCATGCCCGCTCGATCCTCGACGGCCATATCGTCCTGTCGCGCGACCTGGCGGCCCGCAACCATTACCCGGCCATCGATGTGCCGCCGAGCGTTTCCCGCATCATGGTCAACCTGGTTTCCGACGAGCATAAAGAAGCGGCCGGCAAACTGCGCGAGGTGCTGGCCCGCTACGCCGAGGCGGAAGACCTGATCAATATCGGCGCTTACGTCAAAGGCAGCAACCCGAAGATCGATTACGCGCTGTCGAAGATCGACCAGGTCAACGATCTGTTGAAACAGGGCACTTTCGAAAAAGTGGAATACGAAGAAACGGTCGATAGATTGATAGGGATTTTCAGTTAAAACTCACCCCCTTTCAATTCCCCCTCTCTTTTCAAGAGAGGGGGAGGGAAGG
>JAQUOB010000039.1 GCA_028717325.1 Candidatus Margulisiibacteriota bacterium | reverse complement strand
CGCTTTACCGGCATAATAGTCCGCGAGGCGCCCCAAACTTACCTCGAGATCGCCGGCTTGCTCGGCGGCGCTCAAAGCGCCGGCGGCCATCGCGGGCAGCAGCTCGCCAGCCGCTTCACTCAACGAATAACCGTTGTTGAGCTTAGTAATTATCGCCTTCAAGCCGGAAGCATGTTTCTTACTTTGCGGCAAGTCCCTGATAATCGTCATGGCTTCGAGCAGAGGCATACCGGAGGCGAGCAGCGACTTGAGCTGGGAGCAGAAAACGGCGGTCTGGCGCTTGTTTAGCATACTTCTCGAATGTCCGAATTTGGGCACGAATTTCCTAATAGAAATGGGAGTCATGAGCTAAAACCTCTCAATATCCTTTTATAAATTAAATTTCTTCGGGAGAAATTTGCCAAAATCCCTAATTCTACGCCTGTTTCTCTTAAATAACTCAATAACTGCAAAATGTGATTTCGTGAAAATCTTGGGGTGGCTTTTATTTCCAAAATTACGCTGCTTTCTACTAAAAAATCGATATAATAAGTCGCGATATAATGTGGCCTTTTTATATTAACTTTAAGTTGCTCATTGAATTTGATATTTGCTTTTTCAAAATGATCCCTGATTGCTCTTTGATAATGTTTTTCATTACAATTTGGTCCCAATTCATTATGAACAGCAAATAAAACACCCATTATCTTGTAACTAAGTTCCGGTTGGACTATTTTTCCCATTGAAAATACGAGAGCAATGTTATTACCAAGAACAACTCAACCAGGATTTTGCATTTTTATTCGTATATTCGAGCTGTAATTCGAAAATTCGGGTTGTAAGGTGGCGGATTTTCGTCGTTTATTTCTGAATTCGGGGAAAAAGCGGCTCGCCCTTGGCGATCTTTTCGCCGCCAAGGTTCAGTTGGGCGTTGATCCGGCTCGAGGTTTCGGGCATGAAGGGCTTGATTTGGTCAGCCACTAGTTTGATTGCTTTGATAAGCGTGCTCAAAACCAAAGCTAACTGTTCATTTTCCCCTTTCTTGGCCAGCGACCAGGGGGCCTGTTTTTCAATATAAACATTGGCTTTGGTAATTAATTGCCAGATCGTTCCCAGCGCCTCCGAAAAAGCCAGCTCATTCATCGCTTTATCAACAGTTTCAGGTGTTTCATCAATAAGTTTTTGTATTTCTTTAGTTATTTGGTCATTGGTATTTGTTTGGGATTTGGGATTTGGGATTTGGGATTTGAAGTACTTCTCCACCATGGTTAATGTTCGGCTCAAGAGATTGCCGAGATCGTTAGCTAGGTCGGCATTGAACCGTTCGATGAACAGCTTCATGGAAAAATCGCCGTCCACGCCGAACGGAACTTCGCGCAGAATAAAATAACGGACCGCGTCCACTCCGAACTCCGAGCTCAAAGCCAGCGGGTCCACCACGTTGCCCTTCGTCTTGCTCATCTTCTGGCCCTCGACCGTCCACCAGCCGTGGCCAAACACTTTTTTTGGCAAAGGCACGCCCAGGGCCAACAAGATGCAGGGCCAGGTGATCGCGTGAAAACGGACGATCTCCTTGCCCATTAGATGGACATCGGCCGGCCAGTATTTTTTGAACATCTCTTCATCGGAGCTCGCATAGCCCAGGGCCGAGACATAATTGATCAGCGCGTCAAACCAGACGTAAACTACGTGTTTGGGGTCGGCTGGCACGATGATCCCCCACGGGAAAGCGGTCCGCGTTACCGACAGGTCCTTCAAGCCCTGTTTGATGAACTGGATAATTTCGTTACGGCGCGGGGCAGGCGCGATAAAATCGGGGTGGGCATCGATATATTGTAGTAATTTCTCCTGGTATTTGGACTGGCGGAAATAGTAGGTCTCCTCTTTGAGCAGTTCCGAAGGCCGGCCGCAGTCGGGGCACAATTTCCTCCCCTCCATGTCCTCGACCAGTTCCGACTCCGCCCAGTACGTTTCGCAGGGGACGCAATACCAGCCCTCGTAATCGCCCTTGTAAATATCGCCCTGTTCGAGCAGGCGGCCGAAGATCTTCTGCACGGTCGCTTGGTGCCTTTTTTCGGTGGTACGGATAAAGTCATCGTAGCTGATGTTCAGCTTGTCCCAGGCGGTTTTAAAACGGTCAACAATGCCGTCCACGAATTCCTGCGGCGATTTATCCTGCGCCTGCGCCGCTTTCCAAACCTTTTGCCCGTGCTCGTCGGTACCGGTCAGGAAACGGACGTCATAGCCCTTTGACCGCTTATAGCGCGCCAGGGCATCCGCGGCGATCGTAGTATAGGCATGGCCGATGTGGGGTATGTCATTGACATAATAGACCGGCGTGGTCAGGTAGAACTTTTCCGTCATATTAATTATTATAATCTTTTTCGCATAAAAAGTGAAATTTTTGCGAGAGAGACCCGAAATAAACCCGTGACCGGAAAGTAACTCGGGAGGGAATTTATGCCGCAACTAGAAAGATGTTCGAATTTTCCGCCATTAATGCAGCCCGCCCTTTATCAGGCCGGAAAGTGCTCACAAAGCGATGACAACGAGATCAAGCATGAGTTGTTAGAAAATTACCCGGAACTGCTCAAAGAAAGAATTATCATTGATGCCCAGGGGGAAGAAATACTCAACCGATTAAGCGGCCTGTTGAGCCGAGCCAACGAAGCCGCGCAGAAAAACCAAAAACCGGGCGAATCGCTGTCTCGCGCGGTCATCAGGAATGCTCTGATATTATTATCTAATAACTTTGATAAGACCACCCTCGGCGGGCTCCCAACCGGCCCGGCTTATGAACGACCGCTGATCGAAACTATCGCGCCGCAAAATATCGGCCATGAAAAGGTCGGCTATCCGATGTCCGATTATCCTCAGCTAAGTTTCCTGCCGGTCGGCGGGCTCGGTGCGCCGCTCTGCGAGATTGATTATTCGACCTGTTATATTCGCGAAGGATTCATGATCCAGGATAAGCCAATTCGGCAAATAAGCATTAATATTAATGGAAAAGATTATGACTTGGCGAAAACCCAGGGAACTTATTATGCTTTATACCCATTTTCCGAAAGGTCATACAACCTGCCGATCCCCTTCTCTATTCAGCAATACTCTCCCGTGATCCCCGGCGATTATCAAGCCTCGAGCCTGCCAGTCGAGATCATGGAACTGGTCACCGAGAATACGACGGATAACCCGCTAACCTTTTCTTTTTCCCTGGGCCAGGAAAATATCCTCGGCTGGTACCCCAAAGACGGCAAAGATGCCCCGAAAAACCCGCACGCGCCGCTGATCTGGAACCGTCAGAGCCAGGGTAATTATGCCGAGGCTTTCGTACAAGGGGACGTTACCGGCCTGCTTTTCCGGAAAAAAGGAAATTTGACGGGACAGGTGCGCGTCGGCAGCGGCTTGGGCGGTCAGATCGCGATCGCTTCGCTGTCGGCGGAAAACGTCGATGTTTTGGTCGATCAAAAGACCAATACGCTTAAGCTGACCGTTACTCTTCAACCGGGAGAAAAGATCTCCCACCCGATCACGATTGCCTATGACCTGCCCTTTTACAATTTCCAATCCAAAGCCGCCAATACTAACAGCCCCGGGGCTGCCAATCCTGACAATCCCGGTGTCCGGATGCCTAAAGAGTATACCCGCTATTACGACGCGACCGGAGGCAATGCTCAAAAGATCGCCTCCGACGCCCTGGATAATTATGAGGAGTGGAAAAATAAGATCGTCGGGTTCCAGAATATAATCGTTGGGGACCCGGAACTGCCCGATTTCTTCAAACAGGCGCTGTTGAACGAGCTTTATGTTCTGCCGGAAACTGGCATCTGGGAAGCCAGTCAAAACCGCTTCGCTTATCTGGAAAGTATTGATTATAAAATGTATAACACCTCTGACGTCAACTCCTACACCTGGGCGCTTCTGACCCTGTACCCGGAGCTGGAAAAAAGGGACCTGCTGGAACTGGCAAAAATGGTCCCGCTCACTGACCCGACACACCGCTGGTGGGGCACCGATCGCTGGGCCAACATTCCTCCCGCCGAATGGAAACACCTTTACTGGGAGCCGATCAAAGATCAGGGCGCGGTTTGCCATGATCTGGGTGGACTTTTGGGCGAAGGGATCGTCCCTTTTACCAACCGCTGCAATGAATTCAACTGGTCAAATGCCAATATGTGGATCGACCTGGCCCCGAAATTCGCCTTAAGAGCCATGCGCTATTTCACTTTCATGCGCGAACAAACCGGCACAGCCGACAAGGAGTTCATCTCGACCGTTTACCCGGCCGTTAAACTGGCCCTCGACACACTGGAGAAACGCTGGGGCGACAAAAATCACGGCACCCATGTTCCGGTCTCCAAAGGTGTGCCTGACTGGACCTACGATACCATCTCCGGCGAAGGCTACACACCCAATGTCGTGACCCAGTGGCTGGCTGCGCTCCAGGCGGCCCAGATCATGGCCTCGATGACCGGTGACATTGAGGCCGCGGCCAGGTATCAGGACTGGCAAGAAACCGGAAAACCGGTCATGGATAAATTGTGGAATGAATGCGGTTATTATAATGCTTTTACGGCTCCCGGCAATTCACAACCAACCAGTACAATAGCGGAGATCACGACCTTTAACTCTTCGATCAGCGAGCCAAAAATGTTTTGCTCCATAAACCCATGCACTGAAGATCTGGCCTCAAACAAAAATATCCATTCCGATATGCTGTTCGGTGATTTCTACGCTCGTATGGCCGGCCTCGAACCAGTTGTTTCTAATGAAAGGGCCGCGCGCTCGCTGGAAATGATCTACAAGGTTAACGGCCAGGGCTGGAGTAAAGTCGGCAACCGCGGCCCGCTCGGCTTGGTCAATTTACGCGGAGCGGCCGGCGAACAGAACAAGACCGAACAGGGTGATGAGGGCTGGATCGGCACTATGCTGCTCAACGCCGCTTACCAGATCAAAGTCGGTCAAGAAACAGAAAATACCAAGCTGGTCAAAAACGGCTGGAACATCATTCAAGGCTTTTATAATGTCGTTTACAGTTCCAGCTCGGACAGCCAGCACTGGTTTGGCCGTACGCCTGAAGGCTATGTCAATCCCAACGATGTGAGATTTAATGACGGCAAGAAAACCTATGGCAACGAAACCGGCCGCGCGCCCAAATATATGAGAGCGCTGGCGATCTGGGCGGTCTATGCCGCGCTGAAGAACAACCGGATGCCCTTCAATATTTACGGCCGGACGCTGGCCCAGCCGGACGATAATTTCTACAAACCTTTCGGCGTTGCTAACCCGGCTTGCGAATAAGACATAGTTATTACTTGATCGGGAACAAAATTCTAATCGCCGTAACGTTTGACAACGCCGTGTTGGCCCAGGCCGGCACGTCGCCGGTCAAATTATATTCCTCGAATTCGTAAGCCGGCATCGGCTGCCATTTATCACTGCCCTTAAGCTTGACCTCAACCAAAAATCTGGACAGCAGTTTGTCCCGCCAGTCATCGCCGAGAGCGTCATTTTCACTATAGGCCGGTTTGATAAAATATTTAAAGAACGGCGCCTGCCCCTCAAGCAAAGCTTCGCCCTCCAGCGGCCCGATCACCATCCATTGGGTCAGCTCGCGCGCCGACTTCATGCTTGAGCCGTGAGCGGAGGGCACGATCTGGAAGCCGCCGATCTCCCCTAGCCGCGAAGTCGAGACATCGATCACGCCGGCGTGGTTGGCGCGGATGCGGCCGACCGAAGCGTACTTTGTCCCCTCGAACCGGCCCACCCCGATCACCGGGCGCAGGACCTTGCCGACGATTTTTTCCTCGCCGGAAAAATATTTTATGGACACGTCCCCGCCAAAAGAATTGTCAAAATCTATCTCCTTGGGATAGGCAACGGGTTTTTCCGCCAGGATATAGATCTTATCGCCCAGCCAGGGGATATAGCCCGGCGGGATGGACTGGAATTGGTACCCGGTCCGAGCAACCATGACCCGATTGCCGACATAAGGCGCAAACCCGCCGCCAAAAATACTCTCACCCGCCGGGATATCGGTGTAGATCGAAGAATCCGGGCTCAAGTATGACTTGTAGACCCGCGGCGGTTTCAAAAAATCCCTGGGCAGGAGACTGAAGACGACGCCGCTCCCGGTGCTGGCCTCCAGCGTGGTTTTTATGTGGATCGCGTTAACGGCGGTCGCCGCGACGCGTCCGTCGGGCACCCAGCGCGAAGCGGTGTAGCCCTCCGGATTGGTCTTTTGGGTCGGGTAGACCACGCGGCCGACCGTGGCCCAGTTTTTTCCTTTATCGGAACTGACCTCGATCGTGCCGCCGGCCTGGTTCCAGATCTTGATCCGGTACAGCTCCTCGAACTTAGGATCATTCTCCCGGTCGATCGGCGAAGTCGCCCAACAGAGAGCAGAAAGCAGACAGCAGAAAATAGAGATCAGGAATGCTTTACGCATTACGAGACGAGAAACTCGATCAGTGTCCGGACCGGCACGCCGGTCGCGCCCTCCGGCAAATAGCCGCGTCCCTTCTCGAGAAAAGCGGTACCGGCGATATCGAGATGCGCCCAGGGAGTTGCGCCGACAAACTTGGAGAGGAAGGCGGCGCCGGAAGACGGCGAGGCCTTGCCCGTGCCGGACGTGTTCTTCAGATCGGCCAGCGAACTTTTTAGCGCCTCTTTGTACTCGTCGTAGAGCGGCAGCTGCCACATCTTCTGACCGCAGTGGTCACCCATTTTTTTGATCCGGTCGATCAGCGGCTGGTCGTTGCCGATCAGGCCGGTCGCAGCATCGCCCAGAGCCGTGATACAGCCGCCCGTCAGCGTGGCGACATCAATTATCGATGTCGCGCCGCGTTTCTTCGCGTAGGTGATGGCGTCAGCCAGTATCAGCCGGCCTTCCGCATCGGTGTTGGTCACTTCGATCGTGTAACCGGCCAGCGAGCCGACCACATCGCCCGGTTTGGTGGCGTGTCCGGACGGCATGTTTTCGGTTAGCGGAATGACGCCGATGACGTTCTTCTTCGGCTTGAGGTCGGAGAGCAGGCTCATCGTCCCCAGCACGGCCGCCGCGCCGGCCATGTCCGATTTCATCTCGTCCATGTTCTTTGACGGTTTGAGCGAAATGCCGCCCGAATCAAACGTGATCCCCTTGCCGACCAGGGCGATCTTTTCTTTTGATCTCGGGTTGCCGCGATACTCCAGGGCGACCAGCCGCGGCGGCTGGTCCGAGCCTTTAGCCACCGCCTGGAGCGCCGCCATTCCGGCGGCCTTGGGATCGAGCGAAGTGAATTTTAAGCCGTTGATCCTGGCTATCCGGCGGGCCAGCTCGGCAAAAGCGCCCGGCGTCATCTTGTTCGATGGTTCGTTGACCAGATCACGCGCGTGGTTCTCGGCCTCGGCAATGATCAGGCCAAGTTTCGCGCCTGCAGCAAAAGGTTTTATTTTGGCACGGTCGATGTCGAGCAGGACCAATTCCTTGACTTCGAACGGGGGTTTTTCTTTTTCCTTGGCGTAGCCGGCAAATTTGTAAACGCCGAGGACGGAGCCTTCGATCACCGCTTTGGCCGATTCGGCGGGCGGTAGACAGCCGCAACCCGAACCGTGGACGATCGAAGCGACTCTCCTGGCCTTGACCTCCCGCGCCTGCTTGATGACGGCCGACGCGGCCGTTCTGATCGCCTCAAGGTCGAGCTTATCTTTTTTGCCCAGGCCGACAACAACCAGCTTATCGGCGGCCAACCCGGCGTGGCAATGGATCAGTGTGGTCTTGCCCAGTTTGCCGTCGATCGAGCCTTCGCGGATCAGCCGGGAGATCAATCCTTTGAGCGCTTTGTCCGCCGCGGCGATCGCGCCGGTCGGCTGCTTCTCCCCCTCAAAAAGGTTGACCGCCAGCAGGTCACACTTAAAATCAACTAAAGATAAGCGCTCGATCCTGACTTTCATTTAAAACTTAACCTTGGGTGCTTCCTTTGCCTCTTTGGCCGATTCGAAAAAGGTTTTTTCTTTGTCAAAGCCGAACAGGTTCACGAAGAAAACTGTCGGGATCGACTTCGCGCTCGTATTATAATCCTGGACGGAGTCGTTATAGCGCATGCGAGCGACCGCCACCCGGTTTTCGGTGCCGGCCAGCTCATCCTGCAGGGCGCGGAAATTTTCCGAGGCCCGGAGAACGGGATAATTTTCCGCGACCGCGATCAAGCGGCCCAAAAAACCTTCGATCTGGTTGGCCGCGGCGACTTTTTGGCCGCTGGTCTTGGCGCCCGCCCAGGCGGAGCGCGCCGCCGCCACGTTTTCAAACAGTTCTTTCTCATGTTTCGCGTAACCTTTGACGGTTTCCACCAAATTCGGGATCAAGTCGTAGCGTCTCTGCAATTGATTCTCGACCTGCGCCCAGCTCTGTTTGACGTTTTGGTCCTTACCGACTAAACCGTTATAAATCCCGACCGTCCAGAAGCCGATCAATAAGACAACAACAAGAATACCGATTAACCACTTTAACATAACAAACACACTCCTTTTACCAGCTTCGCCCCGATCCTCCCCCGCCGCTGCCCCCGCCCCCAAATCCGCCAAACCCGCCGCCATCGCCCCCGCCGCCGAAATCCCCACCACCAAACATCCCACCACCCCAGCTGCCCCAATTCCCGTTAAAAAATCTTAAATATGATACCACAAAACC
>JAQUOB010000038.1 GCA_028717325.1 Candidatus Margulisiibacteriota bacterium | reverse complement strand
TGATTTTTATCGACTCTTTCCACGCCGACGAACCGGCCGTTCTTTCACTGTTCGGCGAGCTGGGGATGAAGGCGTTCGTTTCTTATAATGATTTCGTCAGCAATAAAGATAAACTCTTTCAATGCGGCTTATTGCTGATGCAGTACGGCCAGGGAAAAAAAGAAATGACCGGGGCGGAGAACGTGGTCATAAAACAATTTATCGACAACGGGGGACGTATTCTCCTGCTCTGCCCGGCCTGGGTCTGGGTCGCTTATGAGAAAAAAGGGCTGGAGCGGCTGTCGTTCCAGCAGATAGCGGACAATTTTGGGATCATGTTGACGACCGATTACGTCGCGCCGCCCCTGCGTGCGGCCGATCCGGCCTTCCCGATGGGCCTGGACGTTTGGCCCGGCACTTTTTCCAGCCTCATTTATACCCAGGGCCGGCCGATCCTCGTCGGCGGTGACGGCCGGACCGCGGCCGTGGCCCGGGAAAAAGACGGCTCAAAAATAATCGTCTGGGCGCAAAACAATCTCTTGAACAGCGATTATTCATTTAAACCGGCCGGCCGCCGCTTGCTCAAACGGCTCTTCGGCTGGCTGCTGCAGTAATTATTTTCGTGTATAATAAAACCGATGCGTAAAAAGATCATTGTCGTCATGCCGGCCTACAACGCCGAAAAGACCCTGGAAAAGACCTTTAATGACATCCCCAAGGACAAAGTCGATGAGATCATCCTGGGCGATGACTGCTCGAGCGACCGCACCGTCGAGATCGCGCAAAGGCTGGGCATCCGGGTCTTAAAAACGCCCCGCAACCTTGGCTACGGCGGCAATCAGAAAATGCTCTATCGCGAAGCGCTGAAAGACGGCGCCGACGTCGTCGTCATGGTCCATCCCGACTGGCAGTACGACGCGACCAGGATCCCGCAGATGATCGAGCCGATCCTGGCCGGCGAAAAAGACCTGATGATGGGCTCGCGTATCCTCGGCGGCGGCAAACGCGGAGCTTTCGCCGGCGGGATGCCGTTCTATAAACTGGTCTCCAACCGTTTTCTGACCTTTGTCGAAAACCTCGTTTTTCGGCTTAACCTCTCCGAATACCACACCGGCTTCCGGGCCTTCAGCCGCCGCCTCTTGGAAACCATTCCTTTCGAAAAGAACTCGGACGATTTTGTCTTTGATACCGAGGTGCTGGCGGAAACGGCCGCCGCCGGCTTCCGGGCCGGCGAGACCGCCGTCCCCTGCCGCTATTTCGCCGAGGCCTCGGAGATCAATTTTTGGCGCAGTTCGGTCTACGGCCTGCAGACGCTGCTTGTCTGCCTCAAATTTTTGTTGGCCAAAACCGGACTTATAAGGTTTGCACAATTCACGGCAAAGTGATAAGATTTGCTCGATGAAAAACCGCGGTTTTACGCTCGTGGAAGTGATCGTCGCTATTTCGATCGTCATCATTATTTCCGCGGTCGTCATGATCAACCTCAACCCTTTCCGGCTGATCAAGCTTGATGCCGCCGCGAAAAAAGTCTCGGTCGATCTCCAGTACGCGCGCAACCTGGCCCTGTCGACCGCCAAATGGTACGGCGTCAGCTTTGAGGTCGATCCGGTCAACACCTATTCGGTTTTTCAATCGAACGGCGCCAATACCGTGATCGAAGACCCGGCCCGGCCGGGTGAAAGTTTTGTCGTCAACCTTTACGATTATTTGGGCGGGGTCAAGATCTGGTCCGTTGACTTTGGCGGCGCGGCTACGGTCAAATTCAATCCCCTGGGCATTCCTTACCGAGGCAACGGCACGCTCCTCACTGCCACGTCGGTCATCACCCTCGAATATTCCGGCATAACCAAGACCGTCCAGGTCACACCCAACACCGGGAGTATCCCGCAATGAACAACCGGCCTGGTTTCTCTCTGGTCGAGCTCATCATCTCGATCGGCCTGATCTCGATCGTCATGTACGCCGCCATCGCGATCTATATCACTTCCGGCTCGCGGGGGGTCGATATGGAAAAGTTTTCCGTCGGCCAGTCACTGGCCGAAGGCAAGCTTGAGCAGGTCATGGCCAGGCCGTTCGCCGCCATAACCAACGAGGCCTCGACCACCTTTACCGGCGATTTTGCCGGTTTCAGCTCCGAGGTCGTGGTCAATTATGTTTCCGGAGAAGCGCTCAACACGATCGTCGCCTCTTCCGAATATAAAAAGATATCGGTCAGGGTGAGGAATTATAAGCTGTCCGGCCTCGTCTCCCTTGAATCGATCAGGGCGAATTACTGATGAAAAAACCGGGGTTTACACTGATAGAATCGATCGCCGCGGTGATGGTCATGACGATCATTTTCTTTGTCTTTGCCGCTTACATCAGCGCCGGGTTTGAATCCTGGCGCTTCATCGGCGGGCAAAAGGGAATGGTGCTCGAGGGGCGGGCGGCGCTCAACCGGCTGATGCGCGAATTCAAGCTCATCAACGGCAACGCCAATATCACCGTCTTCACGACCACGGAGGTCCGGTTCAAGGACATCGACAACCTGACCGTCGATATTTCGCAGGAGGGCTCATACCTGCGCCGCGGCAACGGCGTCAGCAGCGATAGTTTGCTCGACAATCTGCCATCGCCCGGCGGCCTGGTCCTGACCTACCTCGACACCAACGAGGCCGTGACGAACATCAGGGACAATATCGTTGTGATCCGGGCCAAGATCACGACGATCAAGGGCGAAAACCGGGTCGTGCTCCAATCCGCGGCCCGTTTGAGGGTGAAAAAAATATGAGCGGGCGCAATCGGCGCGGCTTCACGATCATTGCCGCCGTTTTCATTATTCTCGTCGTCGCCGTGTTCGCGCTGGTCACTTTGTCCTTTGTTTCTTCCGACGCCGTCATCTCCGTCAAAAATTACTATTCCCTCAAGGTCTTTTATATTTCCGAGGCCGGCGCCGAATATTATACGAAACAGCTTAAAGGCGATTCGGACTGGACAACCCCCCCGACCGTGGAAACAAAAGCGGTCGGCGGCGGCTACTTTTCGATCGTCACCTCCCAGGAAGCGCAGGATTCAATAACTTTTACCTCAATGGGCGTCCTGACCATTGAGGGCAGGAGCTATACCAGGGCGATCAGGATCTCGCTCAGCCGGAGCAATATTCTGAGCGATCTGTCAAAAAATTACGCCATCTACATGGGCAGCGGCGACGGCGCCACCATCGGCAATTCTTCGATCGTTCGGGCGGACGTTTTTGTTTCCGGCAATCTCACTCTGGGCAGCGGGGCCCAGATAACCGGCGACGCCGCCGCCACCGGCAACATTAGCGGCGGCACTGTTCTCGGCTCAAGAGAAACCTATGTCCCCCCGCCCGCCAACCCGCCGACGCTCGATTCCGCCTATTACGATAACCTGACCATCGAAGCTAAGGCCAACCCGACCTATCCACGCGGCAACCGGAACTTCAGCGGCTCGCTGGCGCCGGGTACGCATCTCGTCGACGGCAACGTTACGATCGGCAGTCCGTCCCAAAGCACTCTGACCTTGACCGGGGTCACGACGATCGTTGCCACCGGCTCGATCCTGATCGGCAACAGCCAGACGATCGGCAATTATTTGACCGTGATCGCCGCCGGCCCGATCACGATCGGCAACAGCTCCCGGATCGGCGACGGCGGGCTCTGGTATTCCGGGATCAGCATCACTATGGGCAACAGTCCTGATATCGCCGACGTTGCCTCCGGCATCGGCACCGCCTTTATTACCCCCGGCAATATCGTAGCCGGCAACAGTTGTGATTTTAAGGGATTGGTCTTCGCCGGCGGCTCACTCACGATGGGCAACAGTCTTCAATTCAGCGGTCTGATCGTGGCCGAACAGGTCACGATCGGCAACAGCGCCATTCTCTCAGCTAACCCTGCCTTGAGCATCTATGACATTCCGGGCGTGTCCGGCAATTTAGAGGGCGGCGGTCAGGAGGGGGCGGCCATCGACATCGTCAACTGGGGCGAGATTTAGCCGGTCATCGGCCGGACCAGACGTCGCGGAAGTAACTCGTATCGTTCGTGCCGCCGATCACCCACATCTTTTCGGTGCCGCCTTCATTCGTAACTACGCTGGTGTGCTGGTAGCGGGCGCTGAAGCCGGCCTCGCCGGTGACCAGCGTCCAGCTGCTGCCGTCAGACGAAGACCAGGCATCGGAAAACTTGCCGACGGAGTTGTTGGCGCCGCCGATCACCCACATCTTACCGTTAAAGACAACACTGCTGTGCCCTTCCCTGCCCGTGAATGAGCCGTCGTTGGCCTGTATCCAGGTGCGTCCGTCGGACGAGTGCCAGACGTCCTTGAGATCACTGGTCCCATCCCAGCCGCCGATCACCCACAGATTATCGTTAAAAACGACTCCGGCCTGCCGGAATCGCGGGCTGAAACCCGCGGCACTGCTTTCTTTTGTCCAAGTCACCCCGTCGCTCGAGGACCAAACATCGCTCAATTTAAAAGGATAGAGCTGCATCTGTCCGCCGATGACCCAGATCTTGCCATTGTAAACCAGACAGGCGAACGCTTCCCTCGAGCTGAAGCCGGCCGCGCTGCTTTTTTTTGTCCAGGTGATCCCGTCGCTCGAAGACCAGACGTCGTTGTAATAAGCCGAGCCGACTCCCCCGATCACCCACAGCTTATCGCCGCTGCCATCGTTAAAAACCACGCAGGCGTGGCTGTACCGCTTGGGAAAACCGGGCGCCCCGGTGGCCAGCGTCCAGGTAACGCCGTCGGCCGAGTACCACACGTCATTTAAATAATCCGTGCCGTCAAAGCCGCCGATGACCCAGAGCTTGCCGTCAAAGACCACGCTGGCCTGGCCATTTCGACCGCTGAATCCCGCGGCCGACGTGGCTCGCGTCCAGCTTGAGCCGGTCCCGCCGACCCCGATCCCGCCGCCGCCGCCGCTGCCGCCACCGCTGGTCGTGGTCGTCGTGCTCGAAGTTGTGGTCGAGGTCGAGACGGTCGCCGTCGTCTCCGGGGTAGTCGAAGCGCCACCGCCGCAGCCGCCCAATAAATTGGCCAAGAGGCCAACCGTCAGCACGAATATAATAGATAACACAGGTAAAAACCACCGGTGTAACATGCTGGCAATATTATAGGCCGTTTTACGGGAACGTCAACCCAATGACCGTTTGACAAAACTTATCTATCCTATATAATTACAGCCAAATGTTAACGGCCAGATCAATGCTGGGAATTGACCTTCGGATCGCCTCGGTTAAAGTCGTTGAAATCGAAAAAAAGGACGCCGGCTATGTCATTAAGAACTCTGGCATGACCGAAGTCCCGTCCCAGCTGATCGACAAACATCCCCAGCTCGAAGAGGCAAAAACCGCCGCCCTCCGCCAATTGATCGCGGCCAATAATATCAAGACGCGCGAAGCCGTCGTGATCGCGGCCGGCCCCGATACGCTGGTAAAACTACTCTCGCTCTCGGCTATGCCGGACCAGGAAGCGGCCGACGCCATCAAATGGAAATTCGCCGAAGAGATACCCTATCCGATCGAAGAAGCCATTCTGGCTTCCTACCCTCTGCGCAAAACCGGGACCGAAAAGGTCGATTATTTTGCCGCCTGCATCAGCCGCAAGTTTTTTCTTGAGACGCAAGCGATCCTGAACAACGCCGGCCTCAAACTGGTCGGCATCACCGTCCTGCCCGACGCGCTCGAAGAGCTTTACCGGGCGGAGATCGGCGCTGACGAAAAGATCACTTCAATTATTTACATGGGCAAGCGCTCGACCAATATCAGCATTTTCCGCCGCGGCGGCTTCGAATTCAACCGCGAGCTGGCGATCGGCGGCGACAACATTTCGCGCGCCATGGCCGGCATCCTCGTCTCACCCGAGGGCCGCGTTGAAGTCACCCCCGAGGAAGCCGAAAAGATCAAAGTCGAGCACGGCCTCCCGGTTGACCTGGAGACCTATCCCAAGCTGGGGGAAATCCCGCTGACCCAGCTGCAAGCCATGGTCCGGCCGGCGCTGGAAAAAATGCAGAGCGAGATCTCCCGCACTTTTGAATATTACAAAGGCCAGAGCGGCGAAGGTGCCGTCAGCCAGATCATCCTGACCGGCGGCAGCTCCCTGACGCCGAACCTGAAAGAATTTTTGAGCAAGGGGCTGGGCGTTCCGATCACCACCCCCCTGCCGTTCCCAAAACTCGATCCGCGCCTGTCGGTGGCGGCGGGAGCGGCGCTGACCGGCGCGCAGCGGCTCAACCTAGTGCCCAAAAACACGAAACTGGAGTGGAAGAGCCTGGCCAAACCCTATTACCTGATCGTGCCCTTCGCCGGCCTGCTGGCCCTCATCTACCTGTTTTTCTTTCTGCAGGCCTTAGGCCTGCAGAAAGAGCTGGCGTCGGTCAACAAAAAACTCGATGAGTATAAACCGCGGCTCGCCAGGCTGGACGCGATCGAACGCGTTTCCCGCGAAGAGGAAAAAAGAAAAACGACGATCCGGTCGTTCGAGCTGAACCGCAGCCGCCTGCCGAACATCCTCGAAACGATCAGCCGGATCATCCCCGACAGCGTCGTGCTCAACAACATGAGCCTGACGGCCTCCGATATCGTTATCCGGGGCACGGTTTTTAAGAAGAACGAGGCGGCCGAATCGATCCTCTCGCGCTTTGTGCTCGGGCTTTCGACCTCGACCGTGCTCGAGGGGGTCAAACTGGTCCAGGCGGCAAAAAATTATGATTATTCGACCGAGGCCTTTAATTTTGAGATCGCGGGCAGGATAAGGCTGAAATAATATGGCATTAAAACTATCCGATCGGGAGAGGAACCTGGCCGTCATCGCCGGCGGGGCGCTCTTCTTTTACGTCTTTTATCAGTATCTGCTCGTGCCCAAGTGGAATGAGATCTCAAAAGTGCGCGAGTCGGCCAAAAATAAGCGGCTGGAACTGCGGGTGGCGGAAAGCAAGCTCAAGATCCTGCAGGCGATCGAAAAAGAGGTCGGGGTCTTTCCGGAAAAATCACAGGTGCCGCGCGAAGAAAAAGCGCTGGAAGTGCTCAAGCTCATTTCGCAGGCGACCGACCGGTCCGGCCTGAACCTGATCTTCATCAAGCCCCTGCTCGAAGAAAGCGGCGAGGGCTTGAAGTTCAGCCTCTCTTCCTCGGGCTCTTACAAACAACTCTATAATTTTCTATATGTACTCGATCATCTGCACATCCTGATCCTGATCGACGGTTTAGATATTACTTCGAGCGGCGGGCGCGAACCGGTGCTTGAGATCAAAACGTCTCTGACGGCATTTTATTAATAAAATGAACAACAAATTACGGCAAATATTGATCGCGGTCATCCTGCTGGCAACGGCGGGCTACGCGCTTTTTACTTACTGGCCACGTTCGAAGCAGGCGGCGCCGGCGGCGCCCGTCGCGACCGCGACGGTGGCGGCCGCGTCGACTGCGGAGGCCGCCCCAAAAATGAATCTTTTTGAAATGCCGGCCCCGACGGCCGAGGTTACTCTGGTCGACCCCTTTGCCCTCCGGATCGCCGTGATCAGAAAAGAAGAGGAACCCCAGCCGGCACCGACCCTGCCCACCGCGGAAAAACCGAAGCCGCCGGTCGAGCCGAAGCTTCAGGGTATCTGGCTTGACTCGGGCATGAGAGTGGCTTTCATTTCCGATCAGTATGTTCAGGTCGGCGGGAAAATTCTGGGTTGGAAAGTCGTTGCCATCAACAAGGATTGGGTTGTCCTGCAAAAAGGCTCGACTGAAAAAATCTTGAGATTGGAGGAAAAATAAATGAGAAATAAAATGGAGTTCGGAGTTAGGAGTTTAGGAGTTCGGAGTTTAATAGTATTTACTTTGACTTGTATCTTGTTGTTGTCGGTGATCGGTTCGGCCCGGGCCAAGGAGGCGACGAATATTACCATCGAAAAGGGCAAGGTCTATCTGAATCTTAAGGACGCCGATATCAAGAGCGTGCTGCAGATCTTTGCCAAAGCGACCGGCGTCAATATCGTGGCGGCCGACGATGTAACCGGCAAAGTCACGGTCACCTTTTCCGGCATCGCCCCCAAGGACGGGCTCGAAGCCGTCCTGCGCACCCGCGGCCTGGACTGGTTCGAAGACCACGGGACCATTTTTGTTTCGACCAAAAAGATCATGCGGGCTTATTACCTGGCCAATGCCAGGCCTTCCGACCTCCAGGTCACCCTTTCCTCCGTTCTGCCGGGCGGCAGTGTGGTCACGGCCGACGATAGCTATAACGCCCTGGTCATCCAAACCTCGTCCGATTATCTGCCGCGCCTGGAAAAACTGATCAACGAGCTTGACGTGCCGCCGATCCAGGTCATGGTGGAAACGCGGATGATCGAGATCCAGGGCCTTAACGGCGGGACGGTGGGGACCGATATCACCTACACCCGGGATCCCAAGAAAAGCGTGCAAACCGTGGGCCAGGCGGGCCGGCCAACGGATACCGGCGCTCAGGGCCTTTACGCCCACGCGCTCTCGATCTTTACCGCCGGCAGTCTCGAAGCTTTTCTCTCCGCGCTGGCGACGAGCACCAAGCTGAACGTGGTCGCCACGCCGCGGCTGACCACCCTGAACAATAAGGAAGCGAACATTCTGATCGGCTCAAAGATCGGTTACAAGACCACGACCGTGACGCCGACCTCGACCACGCAAACCGTCAATTTTCTCTCCGTCGGCACTTCGCTGGTCTTAAAGCCCAACGTGACCAAGAACGGTTTCATCCGAATGAAGATCTCGCCCAAGATCAGCGACGGCACGGTCACCAACGACATCCCGA
>JAQUOB010000037.1:1968-9089 GCA_028717325.1 Candidatus Margulisiibacteriota bacterium | reverse complement strand
GGTCTTCGGCTTGAGCGCCCGGACAATAAGCTTGACGTCTTCAACGCTCAAATGATCGAACGGGTTCGGTTTGGTGCTCAAAACACTGATGATGATCACGTCGGCTTTATATTTTTTTAAAATGTCCGGAAAATATTTGGTGTCCGTAATATAAGCGATCCGGTGCTTTTGGCTTTTGATGATCAGCCCGTAGGTCTCCACCCCGTGGACATGCCTGACGGGGGCCGACACCGCGAGGCCGCCCAGCTTATATTTTCCTTTTGCCTTCAAGACCTCGATCCGCGCCACGAACGGCCTGATATATTTGTAAATGACCGGGTCGGGGCCGGACAGGGCATCTTGCGGCACGAGCACTGTCCCCCGCTTCTCCTTGCCCCCGATCGTCATCGCCTCCATCATTACATTAATATCAGCGGCGTGGTCGAGATGCTTGTGGGTCAGGACGATCCCGTCCAGGGTCGTGGGGTCGAGTTTGGGCCGAGAGCGGAAACAATGGACCAGCGAACCCGGGCCCGGGTCGATCAAGAGATTGGTCCCGTCAAGCGACAGCCAGATGCCGCCGGAGGCCCGCAGCTGCCTCGCCACCACCACCCGCGCCCCGGCGGTACCTAAAAATTTGATGAAGTCCATAATTAAAATTGCGCCCGGTGGGATTTGAACCCACAACCCTTAGCTTCGGAGGCTAATACTCTATCCAGTTGAGCTACGGGCGCATAAAAAATATTTTATCACACAATCACGCAAGTTTAGGCCCTTATTTTTCGATTGGTTATTGTAAGAGGAAAGGATAAACAATGACACTTTTAACCACGCCCGCCTATGTGCCGAAAAATGCTTCGCTCTATTTCCATCGGGTCAACGCCGGGGAGAACATGGCAAAGATCGCCGCTAAATATAATGTACAGCTTCAGGGGACCGATGGTATCTCGGAGCCCAAGCCGGGAGAAATAGTGGTTATCGATCTGAAGGCCTCGACCCTCTCTTTTCAATAAGTAGCAAAGCTCCGCTTCGCTAAAACTTCCCCTGCCTTAGTTTCGACGCGCACCTCCCACTGCCCGGTTTTCAGGCCGCCGATGCTAACATAACTATAAGTATCGGTCGCGCCGCCGTGCGCCGACAGCTCGATCTCGGCCGCGACCCTGCCGCTCGGTGCCAGCCAGACATGCCGGATGACTTGCGACGCGCCGCTGTTCACCAACCTGGTATAACAATAAACTGTATTGCATTCATTAACGGAAATTTTTGACAGGTCGTCAACCGGCCGATTGCTCTCGTCAACGCCGCTCGCGATGATCAGCTTGTCAACTCTCAAGCCGGTCGGCTTTTCGGTGATCGTCGCCGGCGCTGCCGTCGTTTTTGTCGTTTCTTTCGGTCCGGTCGAGGTCGGCAAAGCCGAAGTTGAGGAAGTGACCGAAGTTGAGGAAGCGACGGGCGCTTGAGCCGACCGATTATTGATCTCGCTCTCCAGCCAGGCGGCGATGGCCGAAGCGATAGAGATGACAATAACGGCAACTAAAATTATTATCAGCGCCATCACGGCGTAGGGCCATTTCGGTTCTCTTTTTTTCGCGTAGCCGGTAAATCTGACCATATTTTATTGACCGCCTCTGACTTTATTGACCAACGCGCCGATCCCCTCGATCTCCACCCTGACCTCGTCGCCGATCTTCATCGGGCCGATGCCGGCCGGCGTCCCGGTCAGGATCACGTCTTCGGCTTCGAGCGTCATGACGCTTGAGATGAAAGAGATGAGGAAGTTAACTCCAAAGATCAGGTTCGCGGTGGTGGACGATTGTTTGAGTTCGCCGTTGAGAAATAATTTGACGGCCAAATTGTCGGGCGAAATTCCCGGCACGATCGCCGGCCCCAGCGGACAAAAGGTATCGAACGATTTTGCCCTCGCCCACTGGCCGTCCAGCTTTTGCAGGTCGCGGGCCGTCACGTCATTGGCGCAGGTGAATCCCAAAATATGTCCGGCGGCCTCCTTTTCTTTGATATTTTTGATCCGGTCCTTGATCACGACCGCGAGTTCCGCCTCATAATGCAGCTCTTTGGTCTGGGCCGGGTAAACGATCTGGTCGTTATTATAGATCACGGCACTGGGCGGCTTTAAAAAAAGTACAGGCGTCTTGGGGATAGCCATTTTCATTTCGGCGGCATGGTCCCGGTAATTGAGACCGACCGCCACGATCTTTGATGGATTAAGTTTCATCTTGCTTTGCCTTTTGTATAATTATAGCATTGGCTTGACACTTTCCGCACGCCTGATTATAATCGGGTGCCATGACGCGAAAAATAGCGCTCTTTTTAATTCTTGTCCTGTTCGCCGCGGGCCTGGCTTCAGCGCTTAAAAAGGGAGGCAGCAAAATGCTAACGCTCAAGAGCCCCGCTTTTAAGAACCAGGCAAACTTGCCGGCCAAATATTCCTGTCAGGGAGAAGGCGTCAGCCCGCCCCTGGTCTTTGAAAACGTCCCGCCCAAAACGAAAAGTTTTGTGCTGACCGTCGAAGATCCGGATGCGCCGAGCGGTACGTTCGACCACTGGCTATTATTTAACATTCCGGCCGAAGTTAGAGAGATCAAAGAAGGGGGAATTCCCGCCGGCTCGCTGGCCGGGAAAAACACGATCGGCAAACTGGATTACGTCAGCCCCTGCCCGCCGCCCGGCAAAACCCACCGCTACATATTTACCTTATACGCGCTTGACATGCTCCTGCCCCTGGACAAAGGCGTAAATAAACAGGAGCTTAAAAAGGCAATGACGGGCCATGTAATTTCACAGGCCAGTCTGACGGGGTTATTTAAGCGGTAATTGAGTATTTGTGAAACTGCGTGGTAAATTTAACTTATTAAATTCCTGGCAAGACGGAAGCCAATACGGTCGGCGCGATATCCGGGATGGCTGACGATACAATAAACAGCCTGCAAATAGTAATCATCGATGATGCCCCACGAACCACCGCGAAGAACCGATTCTTTTGTCAATTCCCAAACCAAACCTATAAGATCATGTAATCCTTCTGCGCTTATGCCGGCAGGTTTTGATTTAACAGGTCTTGTACCTTTATCATTATATACCGCTTTTGTTACATCAAGATTATTTCCCCACGGCCTCTTCTTCCCATCTGTTCCTGACGCCGCCCTTTCCCATTGAAGTCCAGTTAAAAGGTCGCTTTCCAACAATCGCGCTATTGCTTCTGATTCGTATTTACTTACATATACTAATGGGCAGTTGTCTCTTTCCGCATCCGGTACGTCATCCGCAACTACCTCCAATGATTTCCGTATTACTTCATCAGCCGAATAACCAGGGACCTTAAAGATAGCCTTCGCTTCATCACCTTTTAGGATTAAAAGTTTTCTCATCATGTTGATTGTAAAAACAGTTTTAGCTGCCTCAAATGTCTCAATTCTAGTGCGCTGACCCTGATAGATAAATTCTCCTCCCTTTATTCTTTTAAATACCACGCCGATTCGCTTGGCATTGCTTGCTCCTCTCAATGCAACCAATCTCTGTAAGGCATCGGGGCTATCCCCGGCTCTTACTCTTCCAGGATTTCCTATTAATGTTCCTCTTTGTCTCACTAAATTCCATGCTCCAGCCAAAGTTTCTCCTTGCCGGACCCTGATTATCACCATTTCATTTGCCTCCCCGTTTGCTCAAGCGAACTTAAACTCCAGGCCTTTAACCCACTAGAATATGATCGAAAGATTATTTCGGATATTTCATCTTTTTATTATTTGAAATTGAAGTGGCTTTTAGATGCCTAAGAAGGAGCTCAAAAGTGATCGATATCGCGAAAAATTACTTCTGGCAGCTCGGGCAGAAGTGGGAAGTCCGGCCGCCCAGTTTCATCCTTTTGACCGTGCCGCCGCAGCGAAAACATTTTTGGCCGAAGCGCTGATAAACTTTTAACTTTTTGGTGTAAGCGCCCGCCTCGCCCAGCGCGTTGACATAGTCGCTGAACGACGTCCCCTCGTATTTTATGGCTTCGGTCAGGATCTTTTTGATGCCCTGGAACAACAGCTTGATCTCGTTCTCTTTCAGGCTTTTGACCGGTCGGTCGGGCCGCACCCGAGCGAAAAAACAGACCTCGTCGCTGTAGATGTTGCCCAGGCCGACGATATTTTGCGGGTCCATCAAAAAGACCTTGATCTTATTGTTGGGCTTTTTCTTCAATCTCTCTTTAAAGACGCTGAGCGTGAACCCGGCCGCCAAAGGTTCGGGGCCCAGCTTCATGGCCTCGAGCTTCTCTTTTAACTCCCCGCTCCGGTAAAGGCGGACCCAGCCGAACTTGCGGACGTCGTTGAAATATAGATGCGACCCGTCGGTGAAAGTGAACGTCGCGTGGGTAAAGCGGTTGGGATCTTTTTCAAAGCCCTCTTTGATCGGGTGGCCGCCGACCACTTTTTTCTTTTTCCCGCTGAAGACCAGCTGGCCGGTCAGCTTGAGGTGGAACCAGAGCCGCCAGTCGCCTGTGAGGTCGATGATCAGCATTTTGGCCCGGCGCTCGACGGCTTTGATCTCTTGGCCGGCCACTATCTTTTTATACTCGGGCAGCGGCCGGTTGATCATCTTTTTCCAGTCGGAATCAAAACCGGCGATCTTTTTGCCGATGATGGTCTTGGCCAGGCCGCGTTTGATCGTTTCTACTTCTGGTAACTCGGGCATACGGAAATCTTACCTCCGGCTGTGATATAATTCAAGAAGAAAAAGGAGGCCGCCATGCCAATAGTCAAGATCGAGATGTGGAGCGGCCGCGACGCGGCGGCCAAGGAAAAATTGATCCAAAACGTGACCAAAACGGTCTGCGAAACGATCAGCTGTCCGCCCGAAGCGGTCATCGTCGTTATCGAAGACGTGCCGAAAGAGAACTGGGGCCAGGCCGGCATCCCCGCCTGTAAACGCTAAAGCGTATCTCTATAGATCTCGATGATCAGGTCAAAGATCGTCAGGATCAGCGGCCCGATCAATATCCCCGGCAGGCCAAACAACTGGATCCCGCCTAAAATGCCGAACAACACTATCAGCGGATGGATATTGGCGTGCTCGCCGACGATCTTCGGCTTGAGGATATTATCGATCAAGCTCACGACAAAAGTCCCGTAAATTAATAAAAAGATCGCCTTCCAAAGCCCGCCCAGATACAATCCTTTTATCAACAAATAGATAAAGATGGGAAACCAGACGAGCGCCGCCCCGAGCAGTGGAATGATCGAAATGATAGCCGTCAGGAACCCCCACAGCACCGGGTTCGGCAAACCGATGACGATAAAACCGATTCCGGCCAGCGCACCCTGCAGCGTGCCGACCACAACTTGTCCCATAATAACGCCACGGCTCAAGTCATCAAAACGCGCGACGATCTGCTTATACTTGCCGGCCGGCAGAGGGAGCATTTCCTGCAAATATTTGTAGATCTCCCCGGCGTGCTTGAGAAAGTAATAGGTCGAAAAGATCGTGATGAAAATATTGAGCACCAGGTTAGGGATCGCCCTTAAGATGCCCTCAAGCCAATCGATCACCGAACCGGAGATGTCGGCGATCGGTCCCTTGAACTGCGACAGATCGCCCAGATTTTGGGTGAACTGCGGCGGCAGGTCAAAGGTAAAGTTAGGCGAAGCGAGCAGCTGCTGGAGGAAAAAATAACCCGAACGGACCTCGCTGGCCAGCGTCAGCGCGATTATTATGACCGGGATCATTACGATGACCATGATCAACAGGCAAGTCAGGCCGGAAGCGACTACCTCTTTCGGCCAGTTGTCCGGCAAAGAGTTTTGTACCCGCTTATAAACCGGATAAAAAATGTACGACAGGGCCGCCGCCGAGAGGATCGCGACCAGGAACGGCCTGATGATAAGGAACGAAAGGATAAGCAAAATGACCGCAAAAACAATGGCCACCGTCCGGCTGTAGGCAGTGAAACGAACATCTTGTTCTATCATAGCGCCTCCTTACTGACGGGGATTATAACATGTTATAATAATTAAAGTCATGCACTAGGTTTTTCTTCACTTTTAGAAAACCACCCAGACGAAGTTAAATTATGAGAATTTTACTAAAAAAATATTTATTCGATTCCCCCGCTTTTATCATTGAATGCCATAAGCTTTCGGAGGTCGAAAGGGCGTTTGCCCGGATGGAGCGGGCCGTCAAAGACGGCTATTACCTGGCCGGTTTTTTTTCTTACGAAGCGGGCTACGCTTTCGAAGAAGTTTTTCATGATAATAAAATATATGATTTTCCGCTGGTTTGTTTTGGGGCTTATCGGAAACCCACCTCACCCGCTCACGCAAACCGTCCTCCCTCTCCATTCAAAATGGAAAGGGGAAAACAGCAAGGGGCAAGAAAAGATTATTTAAAAGCCATCCGTAAGATCAAACGCCTGATCGCCGCCGGAGAGACCTATCAGATCAATTATACTTTCCGGCAAAGGTTCGGCTTTGCGGGGGAGCCGTTCGCTCTCTATCAGCGGCTCAAGGCCAGCCAGCCGACCGCCTACTCCGCTTTTATTGAGTCAAAAGATTTCTCCATCCTCTCGCTCTCGCCTGAACTGTTCTTCCGGAAGACCGGCGGCCGGATAGCGGTCAAACCGATGAAAGGCACGATCGGGCCGGGCCGGGACAACGCCGGGAAGCTGAAAAATGACAAAAAGAACCGGGCCGAGAACATCATGATCGTCGATCTCTTGCGCAATGACCTCGGCCGGATCGCCAAAACCGGCTCCGTCCGGACAAAAAAACTGTTCGAGGTGGAAAAACTAAAAACGCTCTATCAGATGACCTCGACCGTCGAAGCCAGGGTGGCGCCCGACATCGAACTGTTCGAGCTTTTCCGGAACATCTACCCTTCCGGTTCGGTGACCGGCGCGCCCAAGATCCGCGCGATGCAGATCATCCGCGAACTGGAAAAGGAAGAGAGAAAAATCTATACTGGTTCGATCGGCTTTATCACTCCGCAAAAAGATATGGTCTTCAACGTCGCCATCCGCACCCTTCTCCTCCATCCTTATCCCTCCTCATCCTTGCCCGTCCCTCTATTCCGTTGTGAATTGGGCCTCGGCAGCGGCATCATCTTTGATTCCGAGCCCGAAGCCGAATTTGAAGAATGCCGGCTCAAAG
>JAQUOB010000037.1:0-1868 GCA_028717325.1 Candidatus Margulisiibacteriota bacterium | reverse complement strand
AATAGTTATAAGATACCTGAAAATGTTGCGACTGCGGCCAAGTTTTGTGATCGTCCTGAGTTTTTTTCTGGTCGTCCTGACCGGAGCGATACTCCTGTCCCTGCCCGTTGCTTCCGCCAACGGGACCGCCACCAATTTTCTCGACGCCTATTTCACTTCTAATTCCGCGACCTGCGTGACCGGCCTGGTCACGCTCGATACCGGCGTTCATTTCTCCCTCTTCGGGTTGATCGTGATCATGGCGCTGATGCAGGTCGGCGGCCTGGGTTACATGACCTTCTCGATCTTTATGCTCCTCGTTTTCCGCCAGAAGCTGTTCATTTCGCAAAAGCTGGCGATCCGGGAAGCGCTCAACATCTATTCGACTAAAGACGTGATCCTGGTCCTCAGGAAGATCTTCAGCATCGTCCTGATAGTCGAAGCGGCCGGCGCGCTGATACTTTTCCTGCGCTGGCTGCCCGAAATGGGTTTCGGCCAGGCCCTGCTCTATGGCCTCTTTCACTCGATCTCCGCTTTTAACAACGCCGGGTTCGCCCTGCCGGCCAATTTTGCCAACCTGGCACCTTATGCGACCGATATTGTCGTCAACCTGACGATCACCACTCTCATCATCATCGGCGGCCTCGGCTTTATGGTCATCGCCGATATACTCAAAGGCAAACGCCTGTCGCTGCACTCAAAGGTCGTGATCTTCACGACCCTGGCCCTGATAATCGGCGGCACGCTTATATTCCTGGCCCTGGAATATAACAACCCGAAAACGATCGGCACAATGATCATACCGCATAAGGTCCTAGCCTCTTATTTTCAGGCGGTCACGCCCCGGACCGCCGGTTTTAACACCGTCGATATGGGCAGTCTCTTGCCGGCGACCGCTCTTTTCACCATGCTGCTCATGTTCATCGGCGCGAGTCCCGGCGGCACCGGCGGCGGCATCAAGACCACGACCTTTGCCCTTATCATCTCAACCATCTGGGCGACTCTGCGTGGTTTCAAGAATACTCTCCTCTACAACCGCCGGATACCGGCGGAAACCGTCCGGCGCGCGTTCACCGTCGCCTTTTTGTCGCTGGCCGTCATCGCCGCGGCGATCATTTTTCTTAATGAAACCGAAAAGCTGGGCGTGATGGCCCTGGCGTTTGAGGTCTTTTCCGCTTTCGGCACCGTCGGCCTCTCGATGGGCATCACCCCCTATTTGAGCTCGGTTGGCAAAATCATTATAATTGTGGTAATGTTCATCGGCCGGGTCGGCGCGCTGACGCTCCTGCTCGCGCTGATGATGGACCAGAAAGAACCAAAGATCGAACCGCCAAAGGAGGGAATTTCGATAGGATGAAAAAACAATATGCAGTTTTAGGTTTGGGCCGATTCGGCAACAAGGTGGCCAGAGAGTTGTTTTACAAGGGTCAGGAAGTGATCGCGGTCGACAAAGACGAAACAGTCATCCAGAACATCAAGGATGAGGTCACTCACGCGTTCACCGGTGACATCACCGACGAAGACGCGCTCAAAGAGGCCGGGGTCGCCGATTGCGACGTCGTCGTCATCGCCGAGAGCACCGACATGGAAAGCAACATCATCGCGACGCAGGTCTGCAAGAGCCTGGGCGTCTCAACCGTCATTTGCAAGGCGCACAACACCGTCCACGGCAAAATTTTGACCAAGATCGGCGCCGACCAGATAACTTTCCCGGAACAGGATACCGCGATAAAGCTCGTTAACCGCCTGACCAGCCAGGGGGTGCTTGACTATTTTGATCTGGGGGAAGACCTGACGATCGTGGGGACCAAAGCCCTGCCCAACTGGGTCGGGCAAAAACTTCAGGAGCTCGACCTGCGCAACAAATACGGCGTCACGGTTTTGGCAAT
>JAQUOB010000036.1 GCA_028717325.1 Candidatus Margulisiibacteriota bacterium | reverse complement strand
GTTTTGATGATTTCCGAACGATCGGCCGTCTGTACAGTCTGCCCTTTTTGGAACAATTCATCATAGGTCGGCTGCGCCTGTTTAAAGAAAGTGCCCAGCGCGATCGGCGCTTCTGCATTATAATCCCACTCCCTGATCTTCTTCAAGGCCGCTTCGCGATCGGCCGGGTCATGATCTTTTAACTCGTAAACATGTTTATTGTAATAGTCGTATTGATTATTGAAAGTCACACAGACCTGCAGGACATCGACCAGCGAAAAGCCTTTGTGCGCGATCGCCTCTTTGATCAGCTTTTTCAACAGCGGCAGATTGGCCGAGTAGCCGCGGGCCAAATAAGTGGCGCCCGATGCCAGCAGGAGATCCAGCGGATTGAGCGGCCGCTCGATCGTCCCGCCGGGAGTGGAACGGCTCTTATAGCCCAGAGGCGACGTCGGCGTGGACTGTCCGGTCGTTAAAGCGTAAACCCGGTTGTCGTGGACGATCATGGTAAGATCGATATTTCTTTTCGCCGCGAAGATCAAATGCTCGATGCCTTCACCATAAGCGTCGCCATCGCCCGAGAAGACGATCACTTTCAAATTTGGATTTGCCAGCTTGATCCCTTCCGCCGGCGGCAAGGCCCGGCCGTGCAGGGAATAAAAATCGTTGACGTTGACATAATCGAGCATTTTGGCGTGCTGGCCGATGCCCCCGACCAGCACAATATTGTCAAGCGGTGTCCCTTCGCTCTGTAGCTCGGTCAGCACCGCTTTAACGGCGTTGAGGATGGCAAAGTTGCCGCAGCCGGGGCACCAGTCGTTCTGCGCGCGCGTGTCGAGGTCTCTTGGTTCGCTCACTTGATCGCCTCTTTTAACCGTTGTTCCAGCTCATCGAGATCAAACGGCCGGCCGTCGTATTTTAAGATCATTTTATCGACTGCGAAGCCAGAAAGTTTGATCAACTTGGCCAGCTGGCCGGTCGCGTTATTTTCCACGCCGATCAGCTTTTTGACCCCTTTGAGGGCCGCGCTAAATTGCTCCGCCGGGAAAGGCGATAGAACAAGCGGCTGAATAACCTTTAAATTGAATTTTTCCGCTGCTTCGACACAGACCCCTTTATTGGAGCCCCAGCAGAGAACGGCAGTCGTGGCTTTCTTGTTCCCATAAACATTGACGGTTTTATATTTTTTCAGTTCCCGGGCCAGAAATTTTCCTTTGCGCGATCTTTTTTCCGCCATCTTTTTGGTTATCGGCGCGGCTTCGACGGTCAGGCCCGCTTCGTCATGCTCGTAGCTGTTGATCTTGACGATCGCGCCCTGGTCACCCGGAAAAGCCAGCGGCGAAACACCCGTGGCCGTGTCCAGGTAGCGTTTGTAAGGCTGTTTGCCGTCCCAACCGGCAGCCGGCAGCCCGTCCACCGCCTTGATCGAATCAAGGTCAAAATTAAAGCCGCCTTCGGCTACGGTCTTATCGGTTAAAATGAAAGCGGGGACCTGGAATTGCCAGGCGAGATTGAGAGCGACCCCGCCCCAATAGTAAGTTTCTTCGGCATCGCCCGGCGCGACGATCAAGCGCGGGAACTCACCCTGCCCCGCGTTCAAAACAAAGTGCAGTTCCGTTTGCCCGGTATAGGTCGGCAGGCCGGTGCTGGGACCGGTCCGCTGGCCGACTATGATCACGACCGGCAGCTCCGCCATGCCGGTAAAACTGACCCCTTCGGTCATCAGGCAAAAACCGCCGCCGGAAGTGCCGACCGCGGTCCTCTTTCCGGCATAAGAAAAGCCCAGCGCCATCAGCATCACGCCGATCTCGCTCTCCGGCTGGATGACTTTGAGTGAAAATTCTGCCGCCGCTTCGGCCAGGAACGACAAAATGGTCGACGAGGGGGTCATCGGATAGGCGACATAGGCCTGCAAGCCCGCCGCGATGAGGCCCAGGCCCAAAGTTTCGTTGCCGGTGATGACGGGTAAAGGCGCCAGGTCAATTGGCTCGATCTTGCCCATTGCGCTGACCGCGTCGTAGCCCCGGCGGGCGACTTTGAGATTGATCTCTAACTCTTTCGGCATGTTCTGTTTGATGACGGTTTCAAGTCTCGTCCAATCGATGCCGGCGGCTTTGGCGAACGCTCCGATCAGGCAGGTGTTGCGCGTGATCTCGGCCGCGCCCTCTTTTTTGAGAATTTTGCCGATCGGCAGACCGACCCCGTCCGACTTGACCGAATCGGCGTCGTAAATAATTGTGCCGGCTGCCTTAAGCTTATCTCGGTGAAGATCAATCGTCGCCTGGTTCAGGGCCAGCAGCCAATCGACTTTGTTCCGGTGGGCGCTGACTCTCTTTTTGGCGGCGCGGATGATGGAAAAAGTGTGTCCGCCCCTGATCAGGGACGGATAATCGCGATAAATGTAGAGTCGATAGCCGAGCCGGCCCATCAGACGGGCCAGGATGAGGCTTGATTTATCGATGCCGTAACCGGCCCGACCGCCGATCAGGATCGATATCTCATCAGGCGCTTTGGCCTTTTCCCCAGCACTCATGGCTGAAGTAGTATAACATCAGTGTTTTTTTTCAACAAGCTACCCGGTAAATATCCGGTGCTCAAGGCACTCAACGATAATTTTTCAAAACCGCCTGTATTTAGTTTCGGAGCTAATCCATTTAAACCTGTTCTTTCTTGATGAAGATTATTTACTATTGAGGCGATTTTGTAAATTGGCTGATTCCACTTTTAATTGACTTTTTTCCACCCCGCACTTTCAGAGCGCGCGGGAGCTTTCGCTCAACCGGCAAAGTCATCAAGACAACGGTCCCTTTGCCTTTTTCGCTTTCGATCTCGATTCGGCCGCCGTGCAGCCTGATCAATTCTTTGCAGTGCGTGAGGCCGAGGCCGGTCCCTTTTGCCCTGGTCGTGAAGAACGGGTCAAAGACCTTTTCCAGATCGGCTTTTTCGATCCCTTCACCGTTGTCACTAATTCTGATCGTCAAGGTGTTTTTTCCGGTAAAACCGGCCGACACCGCCAGCCTGTCTTTTCTTTTTGGCATCGACTGAAAGGCGTTATCAAGAACATTATTGAACACGCTTTTCAACTGATGAGGGTCGGCCTGGATCGCCTTTTTATTTTCCCGCCGATGAAATTTTATTTTTACATACCCTTTTTTTCGATCAAATCGTTTTTCCGCCGCGCCGACGCAGTCCTTCAACAGATCATAAACCTGTACTTTTTCATATTTCGGCATTTTGATCCGCGAAAAGCTTAAGAGATTACTGATGATCCGGTCGCTCTCATAAACATTCGATTCTATGTTCTTCAAATGGACATTGAGAGCGACATCGTGTTTCTTTTGCCTGATATTATAAACGGCCGCCGAGATAACGTTCAAGGGATTGCGCAATTCGTGGGCGATCGTCGCGGCCATCAAGCCGAGATCGGAGAGCCGCCTGGCTCGGCCCAATTCTTCCCGCGCCTCGATCAACGCCTTTGATTTTTCTGCGACCAGCCGCTCGACCGACTCCTTATCCTGTGTCAGGACCAGCTCGGCCAGCTTTTGTTTTGTAACATCCTGCAGCGAGGCGATGAACATATTGAGCCCGGGAATAAATTCGATCGTTATTAAGACATACCGCCTCTCTTTTTTTTTGTTAATCAATCTGAATTCATATCGCCGCGGCGCGGCGGTGTTATCCTTTTGACGCAGCTGATTATATTCCGATAATCGGGACAGGTCGTCCTCATGGACAAAATCTTGCCAGTATTTTTTACCCTGAACTTCTGCCCGCGAATAGCCGGAGAGTTCTTCGGCCTCTTCATTGATCAGGGTAATGATCCCGTCGGCGCCAAACATCAGCATCGCCGTGCCCGCGTTTTCAAAAATGCTTCGGTAGAGCACCTCCGCCCTTTTGAGTTTTTCTTCGCTCTGCCGCAGGGCTTTTTCGGTTTTTTTGAAGTTTGAGATATCATAGAGGATGTTAAAAGAGGCCGGACGACCATGATAGTCGAACCTCACGGCGTGGCAATCGATGTCAAGATAAGAACCGTCGGCGATCCTGACCTTGCCTTCCCAGACACCAAAGCCGTTTTTAAATACCCCGGCTATGTTTTTTCTATACAGCGCGAGGCGTTCGGGCAGAACAAAATAAGCCGCGTTTAACGCGAGGGCTTCCGCCCGCGTCCGGCCGGTTACCGCACAGAATCTCGGGTTAACCTCTATCAGCCGGCCGTCGCGATCATGAATGGCTATCATATCGCCCGCTTTTTCAAAAAAAAGACGATAAAGATCCGGCTGGTGCTCTTTTATTTCTTCAGCCATTATTTTTTTCTCCTGTATCCGGCAGGCGTTTTGCCGGCCAGCCGCCTGAAGAGCCGAATGAACGATTCGACGTTCTGATAGCCGAGACGGCTCGAAATATCTTCAATTGACAAGCGGGTGCCCCTCAACAGTTTCTTCGCCTCTTTGATCTTAACCTTTGAAGCGAATTCGCTAAAGCCGATTTTAGCGCTTTGCTTAAAAAGTCGGCTCAAATATTTGGGATTGAGCCCGACGATCTTTGCGGCGTCCCCCAGGCAAACTTTCTTGTGCCAGTTTCGCTCAAGAAAACGCCTGATCCTTTCGATTTTCCCCCTGGCAGAAAAATTATCGGCGTTTTCCTTCAATTCCCGGGTTTCCAGGAGATTAGCTATTATCTCTTTTGCCCGGTCGATATTGAGCGGTTTTTCCAAGTATTCGTCAGCCCTGCCCTTCAGCGCCTCGATCGCAACGTCTTTTGAGCTGTAACCGGTCAGGATAACGATGCCGAGTTCCGGATCGTCTTTTTTAAGCTCTTTAAGCACTTCGGTGCCGCGCAGGCCCGGCATCATCACGTCGAGCAGGACCAGGTCGATCTCGTTAGGCCGGCGCAAAATATTGAGCGCCTGTTGGCCGTCGGCCGCCTCAACGATATGATATTCGCTCAGACACTCTTTGAATTCGGCCCGGAATTCTTTATTGTCGTCAACCAGCAGGATATTATGAGGCATGAGTGGCTAAATAGCGGAAAGCACCCAGGGCGGCTTTGGCACCCTCGCCCGCGGCGATGATAATTTGTTTTTCCGGCACGCTGGTGACGTCACCAGCCGCGAACAGGCCGGGCACCGACGTCCCGCTCGCGCAGTCGACGATAATTTCGTCCAGCTCGTTCTTCTCGACAAAATTGATGAATTCGGAATTTGGCTTGAGCCCGGCCTCGACAAAGACCCCTTCGACCGGGATCGACCGGCTGCGACCGGCTTGCTCCACTTTTATACCTTTGACAAATTTGTCGCCATAAATTTCGACGACCTTGGTTTTATTTAAAATTTCCACTTTGGGCGAGCCCGCGACTTTTTCCCGCATGACGGGATCGCCGGTCAGCTGGTCGGCAATATTGATCAGATATATCTTGGGCGCGATCTTGATCAGCTGAAGGACCGCGTCGAGGGCGGAATTGCCGCCGCCGATGACCGCGACATCTTTCCCGGAAAATAAGGGCGCGTCGCAGGTGGCACAATAAGTCACGCCGTGATTTTTATAAACATCCTCGCCCGTTACGTTCAGGGTCCTTGGCCTTTTGCCGGAAGCGATAATGAGCGTCTTCGCCGAATACTCCTTGCCGTCATCGGTTAGGACCTTAAAACCACTGCTGCCCTTGTCTACCTTAGTAACGCTAATCCCCTCAAGCAATTCAAACTTGTATTGATTGAGATGTTCTCTGAATTTTTGGGCCAGGTCGGGGCCGGCAATGAACTGGTAGCCAGTGTAATTCTCGATGTCGCCCGACCAGGCGGCCTGGCCGCCGATGTCCGGGCTGATGACGGCAAAATCCATCATTTTCCTGGCCGCGTAAACCGCCGCCGTGATCCCCGCCGGTCCGCCCCCGATAATGATCAGGTCCTTGAGCATATTCTAATTCTAACCGATTCCTTCTTGCCTTTCAATCTTTCCGGCTATATAATCCAGTCATGAATTCGGCAAGCAATCAATACGGCGAAAGGCTTGCGCGTGAAACTAAAACGTCAAATAACATCTTAAAACCGTCTCCCATTCTAACCTTCGTTTTCCTGCTTCTGTTCGTATTTATAGCCGAATTAATCTCCATGTTCGTCATCAATATCATTGTCCTGCCGAATGTCATTGAGGCGCTGATAGATTCGGCCATATTAATGGCGATTGTCTTTCCGGCCCTTTACTTTCTCGTCTATCAGCCTCTGCGCGAATCAAATAATCATCTTTTGAAACTGGAACGATTCCAGGGAGATCTAACGCAGCTGCTCGTCCATGACCTCAAAAATCCGCTGTCGGGCATAGTTTCGACGTCCGAGATGTTTGTTCGTGGCATGCTCGGTTCGATGACAGAAGAGCAGAAAAAATATCTTAACGACATAGAAGTCAGCTCATTAAAATTATCCAATCTGATCCAGGACTTGCTTGATATCGGAAAAATGGAAGAAGACAGGTTGGATCTCAAAAAGAGCTCTTTCAGCGCGGCGGACCTGTTTGAAGACCTTGTCTGGATCTGCAATAACGCCAGGCTTGAAGAAAAGAACGTGGATCTCTGCGCTCAAAAAGACACGCGGAGTTATGCCGATCTCAATATCCACGCCGATCGTGCCCTGATCACTCGCGTGCTGGAAAATCTTTTAACCAATGCTATCAAACACATTTCCCGGGGCGGCAATGTAACCCTGCGTATCGCGCGTCAAAACAATGAAATACTATTCGAGATCATTGACACCGGTGAAGGCATTCCCAAAGAATATCTGGATAAACTCTTTAACCGCTTCTTTAAAGTTGAAACTCAAAACCTGAAGACCAGGATCGACACCGGTCTCGGCCTCTATTTTTGCAAGCTGGCGGTCGAAGCACACGGCGGCCGGATCGGCGTCGAAAGTACGGTTGGCAAAGGTTCGAGATTTTATTTCTTCTTGCCTCAAGGATAAAAAGTGCTACAATTCTCAACAAGTGAATCATGAAAATACTGATTGCGGATGATGAGGCGATAGTCAGATCGTCGCTTGACGGGATATTAAAAAAAGGCGGCGATTTTGAAACGGATTTTGCCCTGGACGGAGAAGAAGCGCTGAATAAGATCAAGAGCGACCTTTATGACGCCGTTCTTCTCGATCTGGAGATGCCCAAACTCGACGGTTACGAGTTGCTGAAGCAGGCAAGGAAGATTTACCCGAACCTGCCGGTGATCTTCATTACCGGTAAAGCCGACGTCAAAAAAATCGCTGCCAGCATCGCCCGGAACCACCTCAACGGTTTTATTGAAAAACCTTTCACCCCGAATGAAGTTCTTGAAGCCCTGAACAAAGCTATCAAAAAAACAAAAAGAATCTGAGTCTTACATATATATAAGCATGGTTAAACCAGTCGATCTAATAATGCTTGATTTTGACGGCACGATCGCCGATTCCCTGCCCGCCGCGATCGCTTCTATCCAGCAAATGCTCGCCGAGCTCGGTTATCCGCCGCAAACTGCCGAAGAGATCGGCACGCACATCGGCTTCGGCGAACGCTCCCTGGTGGCCGGCTCGATCGGCCAAAAAGACGAGAAATTGATCGAACAGGCGCAAACAATCTATTACAAACATAATCTCGAAAACATCAAACAGGTCAAGCTTTATCCTCACGTCAGGGAATTTCTCGAACTTTATAAGAACAAGCTGAAGACCGTTATTTCCAACAAGAGGGACGAATTCATCAAATTGATCCTCGAAAAACACAGGCTCAAGGATTATTTCGCGGAGATCATGGGCGGCGATTCCGCCCCCTGCCTTAAGCCCGATCCCTGCGCTATCAATAACGTTTTAAAAAAATACAACGTTCCGCCGGCCCGCGCTTTGTATATCGGCGATATGACGGTTGACGTCGAGACCGGCAAGAATGCCCGCGTTTTGACCTGCGCCGTTACATACGGGTTCCATGATGCCGAAAAATTAAAGCAGACCAGGCCGGATTTCCTGGTCAAAGACCTGCTGGAACTTAAGGACCAAATAATTTAGATGTTAAATATCCGCCGCGCCGGGCCAAAAGACATACCGGCCATCTTGGATTTGGTCAAACTGCTAGATCTCGCCTACCCCGCGCAGTCCTTTAAAAATTTTCGGGTCGCCGAAGCAAACGGCGAGATCGTCGGCCTGGCCGACCTTGAAGAATTCGCTGATTTTTTCTTCTTGAGCTCCGTCGGAGTGGCCGCCAAGAGCCAAAAGCAAGGCATCGCCGCGGCACTTTTAAATAAAATATTAGGCGGACTAAAGAAAGACGTCTATCTTTATACGACGATACCGGACTTTTTCCGCCGCTTCGGTTTTAAGATCGTGCCGACCTGGCCGCCGTATCTGCCCCCGAAAGAGACCTTTTCCTGCCGCGAATGCACGCCGGAAACCTGCGTTTGTATGGTGAAAAAACCGTGATCCCGAAATTCCCGACTTTCAAACCGCTCGAGATCGGTGACCGGGCTGAGATCGCCGAACATCTTAAACCGACGCCGCGCGACATTTGCGAGCTGTGCGCGGGGAACCTGTTCATCTGGCAAGATTTTGACCGGCCGCGGGTCACGCTGATCAATAATAATGCCTGCGTCCTGATCGATCCGCCCAATGAGCCGCCCTATTTTCTTGAGCCGTTCGGCGCGCTCAAGCTGAAAGAAACGGTCGATACCTGCCTCAAGCAAACCGGCCGGATCTCGCGCGCTTCGGAAATGTTCGTCGCGCTTTTACCGCCCGATCTTTACAAGACCAGCCCGCTCCGGAATCACTTCGATTACATTTATCAGACCCGTGACCTGGCCGAATTAAAAGGCAAAAAATACGACGGCAAACGCAATCATATCAAAAGATTCACCGCGCGTTATCCGAATTATGAATATGTGCCGCTAACTCCCGCTTTTAAGGCCGAAGCAATGGCTTTATTTGAAAAGTGGTTCGCTGTCAGGGAGGAATCAAGGTTTTTCCCCCGGCTGGCGCATACCGCGCAAAAAGGCGCGATCGAGACGGCTTTTAAATATTTTAATGAATTAAATCTCTTTGGCGGAGCGCTTCTGATCGATAAAAAGCTGAAAGGTTTTACCCTGGGCAGCGCCATCAGGGAGGATCTGATCTCGGTCCATTTTATGTA
>JAQUOB010000035.1 GCA_028717325.1 Candidatus Margulisiibacteriota bacterium | reverse complement strand
CTCGAAAGCGTCGACCGGATCGAATCGATCGTCGAGGGTATGCTGGGCCTCGCCAGAGAGAAGAACGGCCGGCGCGAAGCCGAGGTCGATCTCAACAAGATCATAGAAAAATCGCTCGACTTTTTCCCGCTTGAGAAGATAACGATCTTGAAAGAACTGGGAGAGATCCCCGTCATTAAAGGCGATCCCGGCGAAATTCAGGAAGTGTTCGTTAACCTGATCCAGAACGCCATTGAGGCGATGCAGGGCGTGGGCACATTGACTTTCCGGAGCTATCTCGAAGGCCAGCGGGTGGCGGTCGAGGTCTCCGATACCGGCAAGGGGATACCCAAAGACCTGCACGAAAAAATATTTGATCCTTTCTTCTCCACGCGGCACGAAGGGGTGGGGTTGGGGCTTTCGATCGCCTACCGCATCATCCGCGAGCACGGCGGCGATATCAAGGTTATCAGCGAAGAGGGGAAGGGGACGACGTTTAAGCTGATCTTTTAGCACTAAGCTCTAAGCATTAAGGATTAAGCGGCTTACAGCTTACAACTTATTCCTTTTTCTTAAATTCTTCTCTCTTCTCCATGTGTTTTTCAAAGGTCTCGATGACCATTTTTGTTTCGCCGCCTTTAAAAAATCGGTCGATGGTCGCCATCAGCTCTTCGGATTTGAACGGTTTTTTGAGATAATTGACCACAAACCCCGACGTCGCGCGCTCCCATTTTTCCGCGTCTTCCCAGGCGGTCAGCATCGTGATCCCGATATCCGGCCCAAAATCCTTGCGGATCTTTTCCAGAAGCTCAAGGCCGTCCATCCCCGGCATTTTGATATCGAGAAAGATCAAGCGGACCTTGTTGCCGCCGATACCTAAAAGGATCTTGTTCTGTGCCAGCAGTTTTAGCGCCTCCGGGCCGGAATAAGCGGTTATCACGTCGTATTCACCCGTTTCCCTGATCGTTCGCGTGATAAAATCCGCTATGTTTTTTTCGTCGTCAACCACCATAATTAATGGTTTAGCCACTTAAAATCAACTCCTTTTGCCTGCGATTATCCCACGCGGGCGAGGGCAAAGTCAAATTTGATGTTTGATCTTGAAAAAAAACTGAATGTATCCATCTTTACCCATTAAATAATAAATGCGATAATCAATTTGATGAAAATAAGATCACTTGTTTTGTTATCGATTGTTTTATTGCTGACAAATGCCGCAATAGCTCTTTCCATCCGTTCCCTTGGCATGGGAAATATCTATTCTCCCGCCGCCCATGACCCCTCCGGTATTTTCTATAACCCGGCTTTTCTGGCGAGGAACGACAGCTTAAGATTGTCATTTGATAATATTTTAGGGCCCATCGCGCCGCGCAATAATGCCACCGTGAGCCTTGGCGATCTGGGCCTGGCCGGATCGTTAAATGACCAGGGGACGGTTTACTATTTAGCGTCGGGATTTAATACTTATTCTTTTTTGCGCTTGGGCGTCGGTGTGAAAGCGATAAACGGCAGGAAAGATTTCGATTTTGGCCTTGATTGGGATGTGATAAAAAACGTTGGTTTGTCGGCCGCGGTTTTGAACGAAGACAATGCCTTTTTGCCGCAGAAGCTCCCGATCACTTTATCTTTTAAAACTGACGACGGAGACAAATCCCTCATTTTCTCATATGATGGAAATCCGAGAGTGGGGTATGAGAATCAGATCAGTGCCAAAGCGTTTTGGCGCGTCGGCTATAATGCTGATCATCCGACGGCCGGCCTAACCATCCCGCTTGGCCAGAATATTGACATTGACACGGCCTTGGATCTGGCGCCGGGCGCGGCCCGATTATTATGGGGGATCGAGCTGTTCCGTAATACCGAAAATAAGCGGGTCAATTCGAACCACAGCATCAATTTTGGCGCGGCGATAGTCGGCGAGGATAAATTCATCACTATCGAGGGCTATAATCTCCATTACGTCGACGCGGGGAAGGGTTTCCCTTTAATCCTGCTGGGCGGAGGGATCCATTTTACTCATCACTGGGACCCATACATGGAAGAGTTTACCAAGCATTACCGGGTGATCAATATCGATCACCTCGGCGCCGGGGAATCGGATAAACCCCAATATTTCTTCGGCTATACGATCGAAGAGCAGGCAGAACTTATTAACGCGCTTCTGGATAAACTTGGCATTAAAGAGTGTTATTTGCTTGGCTATTGTTACGGCGGCTCGATGGCCTTTTACCTGGCCGGCCAGTATCCTGAAAGATATAAGAAACTGGTGGTGATCGAGGGGTTTGTCCGGGGGATCAACGCGATACCGATTTCCGACCGCGATCAATACCGCCTGGGCGCGCTGGCGATGCGCCACGATGTCGAGTATCTCAATGCCTATTTATTGAGGGATGTGGTGACTTTCCATTACCGGTTGCTCTATCCCTATTTTAACGGCAAGATGTGGTATCAATTGAATAAAGCGGTCCTCTATGCCGATCTCAGGGACAAGATTCGCGATTTAAAAGCGCCGGTCCTTTATTATGCCGGCACAAAGTCGTGGGCCTATGATTTTCTCGGCCCGACCAAAGATTATATAAAGCATAACGTCAAAGACCTTAAATTTATTGAGATCGAAGGGGCGGGCCACGATGTTGACCGGTTCGACCAACGATCCTTTGAAACCCAGGTGTTAGATTTTCTGCGATAGGCCTCTTTAACCGGCGAGAATTCGCCACCACAGCCCATTTTCCCTCGTCGATCACCCTGGCAATAAACTTGCTGCTTAGTTTGGCGAGGTGATTTTAGATGTTTTATCATTTGGTCCGTTTATGCCTCGTTCCTTTGATCCGTCTCTTTTGGTTGAAGCGTGTCAGCGGCGTCGAGAATATCCCGGCGCAGGGCTCCGCTATCATCGTGGCGAATCATGAAAGCTATTTCGACTTCTTTTGCCTGGCTGTCATCTGCAAGCGACGCATCCATTTCCTGGCCACAGAAAGATTCTATAAAAAACCCCTGTGGGCTCTGCTCATGACGGCTACCGGCCAGATCAAGGTTCCCGAGAGCGGAATCTCAAAAGACCTGCTGATCAACAGCAGAAAAGTCTTGCAGAGCGGGGAACTGCTCGGTATTTTCCCGGAGGGAACCCGGTCGCGTTCCGGCAAGATGGGCGAAGCCCATACCGGTGCCGCCCGGCTGGCCCTGCAGTTCAATGTCCCGATCATCCCTGTCGGCATCAACGGCGCGTACGAAGTCCTGTCCCCCCACGATATCATCCCGAAGTTCCAGAAAATAATCGAGATCAATGTCGGTGGCCCGATCAGCCAGCCCCGCGGCCAGGACGCAAAAATGTTCTCCAATTTGATGATGCGCCGCATTGCCGCACTCTGTTACTAAGGAGAAAGAAATGAAACTTTATACCGTTAAGCCCGCTTTTCAAAATACTTTAAAAGGAGCTGTTGATTTGAGCTGCCGATTTAATATTCACCCTGATGTTTTTACTTACGGTGCGATCGTTGCCTCGGCGCTGGCTTTTGCCGTGATCTGGGCGGCCGGTGCTTTCGATCCGTTGTTCTTCGTGCTGGTCTTTCCGCTCTGCTTTTTGCGGATCGCGTTCAACGCGCTCGACGGGCTGGTCGCGCGTGCTCGGCGCTTGAGCGACCCGGCCGGCAAGATCAAGAATGAATTCGGCGACCGGATCTCGGATATCCTCGTCCTTTCCGGCCTGTTCCTAGTCCCGACTGCTAATGTCTGCCTGACTGCCGCTGTCTTAACGTTAACCCTGCTTGCCAGCTATCTGGGGGTGCTGGGACAGGAAAGAATATATTCCGGCCTGATGGCCAAGGCCGACCGGATGCTTTATCTGTCGGTCTTCCTCTTCATTTACGCTTTCGCCCGGGTCGATAGCCTTATCTTTGGGCTTCAAGTATTCATGATCCTTGGCCTGCTTCAGACGATCTTCGTCCGGCTACAAAAATTATTATCGGAGGGCCAACCCCAATGATAAATTCTATTCTGGCGACCACCGCGATAATATTTACCATCGGCTTTGCCATTATCAGCGTTTTTGGCCGCTTCGACTACCTCACGATCTTCCGGGGTGAGCTGGGTAAACGTTATTTGAGCTGGTTAGCCCTGGTCGCCATTTATCTGACGACGGTCTTTCTCGCCAGCAATCTCTGGATCAAGATCGTGCTCGGGCTGTTTATCCTTTTCGCACTCTATGAATACGGCGTGAATTGTAAATTGGAAAGGTTCTACCTGCTCTATCTGCTTGTCTTTACGCTGCTTTCTTTCCTCATCGCGGACCATTTGCCCCAGCTCTATCCCGTCCTGATCCCGGCTTTTTCCCTGATCCTGGCGATCGTGACGATCTTCCGCGATCGGGTCGACGATCTGTACAAGCAGGTCTCTTATTCCTCCCGGATCTATCTATATATAGTTTGGACGCTCGGCCATTTTTGCCTCTACCAGTACCTTAACGACGCGCGCAACTGGCTGGTCATCATTGCCTTTGGCGTCGCCTTGAGCGACGTCTTCGCTTTTGTCTTCGGCAAGGCCTTCGGCCGGCACCTGATCGCCAGAGGGGTCAATTCCCGCAAAGCTTACGAAGGGATCATCGGCGACCTGTTTGGGGCGGGGCTGGCTTTCTGGCTGTTCTTTTATCTTGTCCCGGTGGGTTTCCCGTTTTACAAGTTAATTATCCTTTGGTTGATCGTCGGATTGGGCAGTGTCGCCGGCGATCTGATCAGTTCACTGCATAAAAGGCATCTGGGCATCAAGGACTGGGGAGAGCTTATCCCCGGACACGGAGGTGTATTGGATAGGGTCAACAGTTTGATAGTGGTCATTCCGATCTGTTTCTATTTTCTCAAGTATTTCTAAGGAGGCGATTCGCATGTCAGAGATAAAATATGATGATAAGGCAAGGCATACGGCTGGGGCTGCCAATAACTTTAGGGGATTGTGCTGGAAATTGTTTCTCAGCGGCAAGTGGCATTATTTTATTTTGATGATTAGTGATCATGGCCGCGACATCATCAGGCGAAAGTATGACGCTTTTTCCACCGATAGGGCGTACGAGCCCAATTTTTCCGGTTTATTTTGGCCGCTGGGTGTTTTGGTCGACCGTTTTATCTGGAGTTTCCCCTTGCACCAAGCTCTCCGCGGCCGTGTCCGGAATGTTTCCGATTACCTGGCGGAGATCACCGCGCGATTGGTGGCGGAGCAGGGCTCGGCGCGGTTGATCTCGGCCCCCTGCGGTTTGATCAAAGACCTGATCTATACCAAACAAAAGCTGGAGCAGGCCGGGGTTTCTGTTTCCCAAGTCCATTTTCATGGCTTAGACCTCGATTTTAACGGTGATGTCATTGCCGAGGCGCGCCGGCGTGCCGACCGGGCTCATCTTGAGATCGGGTTGGTGAGGGATGACATTTTTAACATCCACCGCCATTACAAAGGGCGGTTCGATATTGTCAATTGCATTGGATTGATCTCTTGGATGGAACTTGCGGAAGTCGAGCGGCTGGTCAGGTATTTTGCCGAACAGGTCATCAGTGACCGCGGCTATTTATTGATCGATAATTTCGCGCTCCATCGGAATTCAGCGGCCGGCGGCGACCTCGAGATCAATACCCGCTATTTTGAGCCGAAAGCACTAAAGGTATTGTTCGCCAGGGCCGGCTTCGAACTCATCAGTGAAAAGACAACGTCGGATGGTATCAACACTGTTTATGTACTTCGGAAAAGGGCTTTATGAAATCACTGAAAGCGATAGTCCTTGTGGTCTTGCTTTGGCCGACATTAATCGGATTAGTTTTTGCCGATTCTGGTTTAAACGATATCAGCGCAACAATGCCGGATTCTTTAGCTGAGATCTACAGTGACTATTCGGACCAGATCGAGAATAATCGGTTTGATTTTGACATTAAGGGATCAAAGTATAATATCCATTACGATGTCAAAGATCGCGCCTGGGAGTTGAAAAATCGCGGTTATACGGTTCTAGATCCAACCTTCAAGATCGAGAATGGGACTCAGTACATGGTCGTCATGAAGTGGGCGCCGTAAACCTTAATAAGCTTAATACTTAGTGTTTAATTTTTAGAGCTGGTGATGCACATTTTAAAGTGCAGTGAAATTTTGCCGGAAATGTTACGATAATAATTAGGAATCGTTCGCAAGATCTTCGAGTGAAAGATATGAAATTAGACGAGAAAATACAAGACAGAAAGGTCGCTTATTTGTTCAGAAAGCATCCCGCGATAGCTTTTGAGCTGGTTCTGCTCCATTTTGTTTCGGCTAAAAGGAAGCAGGCAAAGGCGCAGATCGTCGAAGCGGTCAAGAAAGCGATCTATTGGCTGAAAAAGGCCGGTGTCGAGGTTCCGGAATATTTGGAGCGCTTGAGCCCGGCTGGTCGGCTCGAAGAGATTGAGAAGATTTTGGTTTCGAATAAAACGATGATCGAAGTCCCGGAATATTTGAAGCAGTTTCGCCCGTTCGGGCAGTTTAAAGAGATAGAAAAAATATTGGTTTGCGGCTAAGGTTGATGCGCGCTGATCCCGATTTGTTCGGGATTTTGGTATAGCGTTAAGCTTTACACTAAGGCATTGACAGGGCCTCCAGCACTTTCTTTGATTTTTAGAAAGTACTGGATGGCCCTTTTTTTTTTGGCGTTTTTGCTTGAGGGGGAAAATGATATGGATAAAGAGAATCTTGAGAAATTTAAGGCAAATCTGCATTTTGAGGAGGAGCCGGTTTACAGCCATCTTTGGATAGAAGAGCGATGGAAGATCATTCAGATCGCTCTCATTAAAATGGCCTTCCATCTCTTGCCTCCGGTCGAGCGTCGTATTTTAACGGCAGTTTATTTTAGCGGCCTTGGTGAGGCTGAAATCGCACGGAAACTGAAGCTACCGAAGGCCCAAATTATCCAGCTTAAAATGAAGTCCCTAAAATCGCTGGCGAAATCGATCTATGTGAAATTAGCCATGTCACCCTGGAGGTTGAATGAGTGTCGAAAAACAGGACAGATTGATGTCGAAAACTCGACGGTCAAGACGCATTAAGAGAAAAATTGGGCGTTAAATCAATAAAAAACTGTTTTAGAGGCCTTGGCAAAGGAATTGCTGTTTAGTTTAGTGAGGGTAAAGGAGGAAATGTTAACAATGTTAAAAAATAAATTAGGTTGGATAAAACTGGCATTAACTCTTTCGGTCATTAGTTTATTTGCTACTGCTGGTTTTTCCGTAACGATCCCGGCTATTGTTCCGCATCCCCATGACCACGATGGTATTTACACGATTGCCTGGTCAGCGGCTACGGATTCCACCGGCATAGCCAGTTATGAGCTTCAGGAAGCCACTACAACGGAATCATCTACAAGCCAGTTTTTTGATAATGCGGAATCCGGTTTGAATTCCTGGGAAGTTGTCGGTTTTACCGCGACGACGGAGTCCTACTATTCGTCATCGCATAGTTTTAATTCAGGGAAAGGCAATAACCTGGTTAATTATATGTGTTTAAAAAGTCCCATACTTTTGGGCGGTAACGATTCATTATCCTTCTGGCTGAAATATAATATTGAATACAGTTATGATTATCTTTATGTTCAGGTCTCAACGGATAAGATAAGCTGGACAAATTTGGGGTCATTTTCAGGTTATCAAAGCACGTTTACCAAACAAGTCTTCGATCTTTCTTCTTATTCCGGGCAATCTGTTTACATACGATTTAAATACACTACGGATTCAGTCTATTATTATGACGGAGCATACATCGATAACATATCGATCGGCAACACCGGATATAATTTCTCGCCAACATCGAACGCATTAACTGCCACTTCTTATGATTTTTCGGGGAAGACGAACGGCAAATATTATTATCGGGTCAGAGCCAAAAACAACTCCGGCTTATGGAGCGCTTACAGCGGAGTCGCCACCGTTGAGGTCGGCCCGGACATTTATCCTCCTTCCCCGCCGGTAATCTCCGGTCCTTCTTCGGCTGTTTGCAGTTCAAATATTAATCTTTCCTGGACGGACCCGGGGGACGAGAGCGGCATCATCGCTTATGAGCTTCAAGAGTCGGTTGGTTCCGCGGGCTCTGATGTGATAGATGATGCGGAATCCGGATTGGCGAAATGGAGCAACAGCGGCTTTTCGCTGTCGACCGCTTATCACAAAACCGGTTCCTATTCGTTTTTTACAGGCACGGGAAACAATTTGTATCGAACAATGACACTTAGTTCTCCTGTCCCGGTATCAAGCGGTGATCATTTGAAATTCTGGTGCAACTATTCACTGGAAGAGACTTTTGATTATTTAAATATATATGTTTCAACCAATGGCACTTACTGGAATTATATTGGTTATATTGATGGTTACAGCGGCGGCTGGGTTCAAAAAGATTACGATCTTTCCTATTATGCGGGACAAAATGTCTATCTCCGGTTCACCTATCATACGGATTCGAGCTATATTTCTGACGGGGCTTTTATTGACGATATTGTCTTGGACAGCGGCGATGGCGTAACCGCTGCCTGGGCTAGTTTAGCCAATTCGCTGACTTCGACGTCTCAAGTGATTTCAGGCAAAAGTCCGGGTCATTATTATTATAGGGTTCGCGCGAAAGATGCGGCTGGGAATTGGAGCGCTTTCGGTTCCGCGATAAGCGTTCTGGTCGCGAGTTCACCCGGAGTAGATCTGGCCGTGGGCGAATCGGACATAACTCTTTCTCCCGATAAAATTTCGGAAGGCGACACGCTGACCGCCCGACTGGTCGTTAACAATGTCGGGACGCAAAGCGCGTATGCCGATGTGTCCCTGTATTACAACTTAAAAGACGCCGATCACTTAATTGGGACCAATACTTATATTCAAATTCCCGCAGTGGGCTCGGCTGAAACAACATTTTCATTTAATACGACGGGAATGGGCAAAAACCCGACCTTGTATTTTGTTGTCCGCTCGAGCTTCATTGATACTGCGGATTCCAATCTCGGAAATAACGAAGCAGTCAAGAAAGCCGGCGTCATATCATTTATCAGGCCGACTCTCTGTTATCCCAACCCTTTCAATCCATCAAAGCAGACGACTAAATTTGCCTATCGCCTCGATCTGGACACGTGGGTGCAGATCGTCATTTTTGACACATCCGGGCGCATTGTTTGGAGGAGAACCTTTGCCGGGGGAACGCCGGGCGGCGCGGCCGGCTTGAATGAGGTCGAATGGAACGGCGTCACCGATTATTTGGAAACCGCCAGGAATGGGCTTTATATCTATAAGGTCATTAACGCGTTTTCTAAAA
>JAQUOB010000034.1 GCA_028717325.1 Candidatus Margulisiibacteriota bacterium | reverse complement strand
CCTTTAAGGATCACGGGAAATAGAGGAGCCGTCAACCTCATCTTAAATTCAGGTCACCAAAACATCCAGAAGGGCTTTTCAGTCTCGATTACTGTTTTACCCCCGACCATTTTTCTTGTTGGGACATCGTATTTGATGCCTTTAATCGCGCCGTTCCATCCTAGAATAAAACTTGAAGAAGAGGTGTCTTCTGTTGGAGCAAACATTTTTCCACTTGGCCAAACTTCAGAGAACATACCCTCTATTCCATGCTCACTTTGACCGGCAGAACAAGACAAGAAAACGAAAGTAGGAGCTTGAATAAATAATGGCTTCATTCCTTCCCATCGGGATTTATCTGAAATATCTATTAAATGTGATTTAATCTCAGGAGTATTGCGAGTGTTCCATCCTCCTTTTAGCTTTCCTTCACCCATTCTAACTGAATCTCCATCCCCATGACCTCCGGCAATCATACCAGATAGCGGGCCTTGTTTTTTTGAGGTTCCAATAATATCGTTATATAACGCTTCATCCTCGCTACGTTCAAAAATAAAAAGACCATAATATCTGCTTAAAGGGTCAAGCTCATGACCTGCAGCATAAAAAGCCCCATTAATATCAGACATTGGAAAAGATACAATAAGAGGGCTTTTCCCTTTAGTCTGCTCTGTTTCAAGGTTCGCATGGAATTCTTCCAAGACATCCGGCGTATAGCGGGCAAAAAAGGTCATTCCCGTTTTTCTATGAAGATCGATGGTTTTATCTTTGCCAATGGTCCCTAAAGCATAAGCATAATTCAATGCGATTTCCGGACTATTATCGCTCCCACCTATGGAGTTCGCCATGGCCAGGCCCTCATCAAATAATTTCAAACTATCACGAGGAAGAAGCCCCTTTTGCAAAAGATTTGACATATGAAAAAAACCGGAAGAAAGATTCCCCCATGACTTTACATTTGTGGGATTAATCATGGCAGGTCTAAAATCCGGGCTATTAAACATTGCTCCCAGATCATTCAGGACCGGCAAAGCATCCCCTGCATTATTTTCTACGATGTAATGTCTGGTCAGATCAGCCGCCTGTCTTGTACTGACAAAAGAATTATTTGGATTCAAGGCGCGAAATAAACTTAAACCGAGAACATTGAAATTTGCGGTTCCGAGATTAAAGCTGGCGTCGCGAAGGACGCCATTAAAAATTTCAAAAGCGGCTTTTGAATTATCTTGATTTTGCGCGTCAACCATATCAACCATACGTCCTAAGGCAGCCGCAATGTTTGGGGTTAATTGATGATACTTGATATTAGGATTGGCCAGTACCGCGCGGACGGTTTGATTGGTCTGGGCCGGATTTTTGCTTTTATTTCCGGCTGTTTCCTTAAAACCATTGACTTGTTCCCCCCGTTGAACCACTGTTTCCATTGGGGTTCTTCCTGCCGGAGAACGGCTTGAGGGGCAATTGGTCCTCATATTTGCAGCCGCTTCAAGATCATAATAAAGCGTGTGTAAATAAACGGAATCGCAATATTGCTCTTCTGAAGATTCGGGGGCTTGAATTTGAACGGGTTGATTTTGTTGCGGGCGTGAAGGGCCAGCCCCTCTGACCGCAGTTGTCTCTATTGCAACTTCTTCCATATATTATTATTCGTGTTGGAACAACAAAAACTTGTATCCGTCTTGATCACATCTAAGCGAAATTCGGCCCGTTTCCCCGCAGAGTTCATGTTCCAGCTAACTGCGGAAGAGAAGCATGAACTGGTGACAAATTGGCACCGGTTCGCAAAACTGAAGGTTTGGCGGAAGGCAAGAAATCAAAAATCTTCTCCACTTTTCTTTGATGGCAAAGAAAAGTGGAGAGAAAAGAAACCACCAGGGGACTCCGTCCCCTGGACCCCTGTGATGGAGGCTCCGCCTCCATGCCTCCGAGGGTCTTCGACCATTTCCGCTCAGGGGTGTGGGGACGGAGTCCCCACCTCGGGGTCGTTAGGGGCGGAGCCCCTAACGAGGTTTTCTTTGACCATTCTTTTGACGATACAAAAGAATGGTCGCTCATAGTTTAGTGCTTAGAATTTACCTAAAAGTACTTCTTCCAGCCAAAACTTAAGACGTAAGCAACTTTGGTACCCATGAACGATTCATGTATAAGCGCCGGCAGGGAAAGATCAACGTTGCCCAGAGCGCTCCAGAGCCAAAACTCCACCCCTGCCCCGGCCGAAACGTCCGCCGTAATATCAGTCGAATTGTGAGTAAAACTGTTATTGGCCTTTCGCCACAGATTCAAGCCGTAAAGCCCGGTCCCTACTTTAAGATAAGGGGCCAACGTCCCCACGCGCCGCAGATGAAAAATATGGTCGATGTTCAGTACCGCCGCGGTTTGAGTCAAAGTCGGCACATTGGCCGTTTTAAATACATTTTCATCGGCAAAAAAACCGATCTCAACCGCCGCCGTGTAAAAGTCGTTAAAATCAAAACTGTAGTCGATCCTCACCATGCTCCCCGCTTCACTCGATGCACCGCTCCAGGCCTTCATGTTGTTGACCAACCCATAATTGATGCCCAGGCCCCAGCGGCCGGATTCAGCCAGGACCGGCATGGATAAAAAGCCGATGAGGATAACAGCAAGAATGTATTTCACAAAGCGCCTCCCTTAGTTTGGCCCGACTTTTAGCCGAATGTAAAAGTATAAACCCGCAGGCCGGGGCTTTCAATAATTATCTCCAGCGTGTGTTCGCCGTAAACCGAGTCTTCAATTAGGCGATAAAGCCGGTCTTCTTTGATCGTGACGGTCCCGTCACTTCCCACATCCGCCCCTGCCCGCCCGCCAAGCGGTTGACCGTCCAATAAAACCCTAATTTTAACTCGGCGGTCCGAATTGGCGACCAGATAAACGTCTTTGGCCGAATAACGATAAATGATCTTATCGCCCGCGGTTTTGTTTTGCGCGAACTGGGGTTGAAGATCCCAGCGGCCGACCAGATAGAGCGAGTTGGCCCTGATGGATACCACCTCGGGCATCGCTTGCACGCCGGACAGGCCCGGGATGCCGCTGGCCAGGAACGAATTGCGCGCGGAGCCAAAGTAGGTCTCTTCGCTTTTGATCATCGACGCTTGAGTCACAAAGATGTTGGAGGGAGAAACGAGCCCGCCCGGAACGGCCTCGCCCTTTAAGCCCAGTGCCGACTTTCTCTCCTGCAGCGCTTTTTGAATTTCCCGCTCCGTTCTGTCATAGCTCCCCTCGCCGATCTGGTCGTGGATAATATTGCCGTAGATATCGATCAGGTAATCGTGCGGCCAGTAGAGGTTGCCGTAGGCGTTCCAGGTGCCGTAGGCATTATCGAGCACGATCGGGAACTTGAGGCCGAATCTTTTCGCCGCCGCCTGCACGTTGCCGATCTTTTTCTCAAAATCGAATTCCGGCGAGTGGATGCCGATTATTTCCAGCCCGTGATCCTTATATTTATCCCACCAGGCGTTGAGATAAGGGTAAGTGCGCTGGCAGTTGATGCAGCTGTAGGTCATAAAGTCGATCAGGACGACCTTTTTGCCGATGAATTGCGAAATGGCGATCGGACCGGTATTGACGAAGCCGGCCGGAGCCGCAAGCTCTTTAGCGCGGGGATACGGACTGTCCTTGGCCGAAGCGAGCGGCGGGATCGGGACCTCCTTGGCCGTCAGCCGGGGTGTTTTTTTCGTTTCCAGCCAGTAGATCGAACCGGCGATAATTATAATGACAACGACTAATATTATTGTTCTCGAATTCCTCATTGCTTTAACAGCCACCGGTTGAGTATTTGCAGGCTGGCTATCTGGCTCAAATTTTGCGTAAAAATAAGTATGCCAAGAATTATCAGGAAGAGGCCGAAAGCTTTATTAATGTAATCAAGGGCCGCAGCGTAGCGGTTGATCAAAACCGACGCCTGGGCGGTGAACAACCCGACAACGAGAAAAGGCAGGCCAAGTCCCAACGAATAAGCAAATAATAAAATAAACGCCAACCCCGGCGCCGTCGCCGCCAGCCCGAGTATCGCCCCTAAAACCGCGCCGACGCAGGGCGTCCAGCCGGCGGCAAAGGCCGCCCCGAAAAGAAACGACGTGAAAAGGCGGGACGCAAACCTCGTGCGGACGCTGAACTTGTACTCTTTTTGAAGGAACGGTATGGGGACGAGGCCGGTCAGGTAGAGGCCGAAGAAAATGATGAGAACGCCGCCGATCCGTGCCAGCCAGAGCTGGACGTCGTAGGCGACCGAGACCAGGATGCTGTTTAATATGACGCCAAGGAGAGAAAATACGGCCGAAAAGCCTAGGACAAAAAACAGGCTGTTAAGAAAAATGACCCGGCGCTTGGTTTCTGACTCCTGCAGTGACGCGCCGGCGAGGTAAGCCAGAAAGCCCGGAATGATCGGCAGGACACAGGGAGAGAGAAAAGAAACGAGACCGGCCGCGAAGGCAAAAGTAATCGAGATACCGCCCAAATCGCTCATTGATCCTCCGGGCAATTACAAAATTCTAATTACGTTGCTGACTTCTTTGACGACCGGCAGTTTTTTGATGACCTTGATCGCCGCGATCAGGTTCTTCTCGGGCACTTCATGCAGGACGATCACCAGCGTCGCCAGGTTGCCGACGGTTTCTTTCTGCGTCACTGCGGCAATGCTAACCTTCTGGTCGGCAAACGCTTTCGAGATGCCGGCGATCACGCCGTATTTATCGGGGACCAGCAGGCGGATGTAGTAGCGGCTTTCGATCTCGGAAATATCCTTGAGCCTGACGCTTTGTAGTTTGTAATTTGTTGTTTGTAATTTTTTGTTTACAGCTGTGATGACATCATTGATCACAGCCGAAGCGGTCGGATGGCCGCCGGCGCCCGGACCGTAGAACATCAGTTCGCCGACGGGGAAGCCCTTAACATAGATCGCGTTAAAGTTCTCGGAGACGCTGGCCAGCGGGTGCGACTTGGCGATCAGCGCCGGGTGGACGCGGACGTCGAGGGAGCCGTCCATCTTGGCGACCGCCAGCAGTTTTATAACATAACCAATATCCCCAGCGTAATCAATATCCTCGGCAGTGATCTTTTCAATCCCTTCACGATAAACATCCTCCCAGCGAACCTTCGCCCCAAAAGCTGCGGCGCCGAGGATCGCGGCTTTATAAGAAGCGTCATAGCCCTCGATGTCGGATCTGGGGTCCGCTTCGGCAAAACCTTTCTTCTGGGCGTCTTTCAAGGCCTCGGCAAATTCTTTGCCTTCCGCAGTCATTTTCGAGAGGATATAATTTGTCGTCCCGTTGACTATCCCATAGACCTCGCTGATCTTATTGGCCGCGAGGTTGTCGCGCAGAGTGTTAAGGATCGGAATGCCGCCGCCGACCGCCCCTTCGAACAGGATGGAAACATTATACTTTTCAGCTGCGGAGAGGAGTTCTGCCAGGTGCCGGGCGACCAGCTCTTTGTTTGAGGTCACGACGTGCTTGCCGGCCTTGAGCGCCGCCAAAACATACTTTTTGGCCGGGTTGACGCCGCCCATGGTCTCGACGATGAGAGAAATATCCGGGTCGTCGATCAGCTTATCAGCGTTAGAGTATAGAGTATAAGGGATAGAGAGTTTGCGCAGGTCGCAGACGCTTTTAACCTTGATCTCGACTCCCGCGCGCTCGGCAATGACCGCCGCGTTTTTTTTCAGGACAGCGGCCACCGCCGACCCGACTGTTCCAAAACCGATAATACCGATCCGTATCTTTTTCATGCTTTAATCAAATAATGAAGTGATCGACTTGTTCTCGTAATTCCGTCGGATCGCCTCGCCGAGCAGTTCGGCTGACGACAGGATCTTCAAGCCCTTGAACTGTTTGGCTTTGGGGATCGGGACCGAATCGGTCACGACCACTTCGGTAAAATTGGCCTTGGTCATCCGCTCGATCGCCGGCCCGGAGAAGATGCCGTGAGTAGCAACGACATAAACGTCTTTGTTGCAACCCTCCGCCCGCAGGGCGTCCACGCCGTTGGTGATCGTGCCGGCGGTGTCGATCATGTCATCGGTGATGACGACGGTCTTGCCTTTGACTTCGCCGACCACGTGGGTAACTTCCGACTCATGATGCGCGCCGCGGACTTTATGTAAAATGGCCAGCTGGGCGCCGATCCGGTCGGCCAGCTTTTTGGCGACCTTGGCGCGGCCGGTGTCGGGCGCGACCACGATCAGGTCTTTCAGGTTCTTTTCTTTAATGTAATTGGCGAGCAGCGGCAGGGAGGTCAGCGTGTCGACCGGAATATTAAAAAAGCCCTGGATCTGGTCGGAATGGAGGTCCATGGCGACGATCCGGTCGGCGCCCGCGGTTTCCAATAAATTGGCGACCAATCTGGCCGAGATCGGCTCGCGCGAGGCGGCCTTGCGGTCCTGCCGGGCGTAGCCAAAGTGCGGTATGACCGCCGCGATCGACCTGGCGGAGGCTCGCTTCATAGCGTCGATAATAATGAAGAGCTCCATCAGGTCGGAGTTGACGTTCTCGGTGCAGGTCTGGATGATGACGCAGGAGGAGCCGCGGATATTTTCTTTGATGCGGGCGTAGATCTCGCCGCCGGCAAAGCGCGATACTTTGATGTCACCGGCTTTGATGCCCAAAAATTTAGTTATTTTTTCGCCCAGTTCGGGATGCGAGGTGCCGTAGAAGACGCGCAGTTCAGAGTTTGCCATTATTTTTCCTCCGGGCTTATTATATCAACATCTTCCTTACCGCGCCAATCAATTTTTGCAGCCGGGCCTGTTTGACTTCGTCGGGCAGTTGATCAGGCATTTTGGCGGCGGCGGTTTGCGGCCGGGGAGAATAAGCGAACATATTGACCGCCTTGAACGCGATCGTTTTGACCAGATCGAGAGAATTCTCAAATTGCTCTGCCGTCTCACCCGGAAAGCCGACCATCAAGTCGGTCGTGATCCTAGCGTCCGGCATCAGCGAACGTATTTTTTCGATCCTGTCTTTAAAATATTCAACCGTATATCCCCGATTCATCTTTTTTAGTATTTCATTGTCGCCCGATTGGAGGGGCAAATGGAATTCTTTCGCGACGCAGGGGAGTTCGGCCACCGTTTCTATAATTTCATCTGTCATATCTTTGGGGTGGCTTGTCATAAAACGTATCACAGGCACCTGGTCCCTGGTACCTGGTACCAGGGGGCCAATAGCTTTGAGAAGGTTAGCAAGCCCGTATTTATATGAATTCACGTTCTGCCCCAACAAAGTAATATCCCCTGCTCCTTTTTCCATCAATCCCTTGATCTCGGCTAAAACTTCGTCCATCGGGCGTGAGGTTTCGCGACCGCGGACGTACGGCACGACGCAGTAAGAGCAGTAGTTGTCGCAGCCGTGAGCAATGTTGACGAAAGTCGAGCCTTCAGCCCTCACCCGCTGGCGCTCAACCGTCCCCCCTCTCCCAGGGGGAGAGGGTTTGAGAAATTCTGCTAATTTCCCCGGCGAGTTAGGCGGGATGAAAAAGTCGACGTGGGGAAATTGTTTTTTGAGGTCGCGGCCGGGTTCGGTAACGATGCAGCCACAAACCCCGATCTTGAGATTTGGGTTTTCCTTTTTTAGCCCTTTAGCTGAAGTGATATACCAGGCGGCCCTATCCTCCGCGTTTTGCCGGACGACACAAGTGTTGATGAGGATTAGGTCCGCTTGCTCAGCTTCAGCCGCTTCCTCATACCCCATACCCCGTACCACGTTCTGGAGCTTCTCGCTATCCGCGACGTTCATCTGGCATCCATACGTTTTAATGTAATAGCGTCGCATTTTTCTCCTTTTTTCAATAAATAATTGGCTTTTGCGTGATTTTTTTGAAATGGCTCAAAAAAGACGGGCAAAACCCGCGCTTCGGGGCGCGCGCCGTCTGAATTTTTTATAATAATATTTTTTAAAAGCAGTCCCAAAAGGTCTTTTTTCGCGGCAACGTCAAGCTCTTTCTTTTCGCTGTCATAAGAAGCCAGAAAGTCTTTTACTTTGTCTAAATAGATGGCGGAATTTTCCCTTTCGGACAAGAATAATTCAATGCCGGCCTTTTTGGTCCTTAATTCTGTTTCTTCGTTCCTAAGGGATTCATTTTTCTCTTTAAATGTGTCCTCGGACAACAAATTATTCAGGCAGAGATCGGTCAATTTTAATTGCTTCTCCTGATTAACTTTAAGTGCTTTTTTAACGCTGGAATGGTCAGCGTTAAAAAAGTCAAAATCCGGCAGCTTTTTTAATTGAGTCGGCCATAACCATTGGTTATCCCGGAACCGATCGCTATCCAGCATATTTTGGATTGCCGACAAAATTACATTCTCAATTACGCTCTCTTTGATACCTTTGGCATTGCATCTAACATAATGGAATTGGCGGCCCGCGCAACGATACCAGCGATCCTGCCAGCCCGTGAGATGGTTGGCAACCTTGGTCACACCATAAAATCGGTAATTGCATTTTGAGCAGTGCATTAACCGGCTAAAAGTAAAAATCCCGCGCTTGGCCCGATTGAAAGGGGTCGTTCTTGATTCAATTAGCTTTTGGACCTGGTCAAAATCTTCTTCGGTGATGATCGGCTCATGCCGTCCTTTAGCGATTATTACCTTAGAAGGATCATTCTTGACCGCCTTATACCCTTTGCCGGTCTTTTGGGTTTTATCATAACAATATTTATTCCAAACGATCTGCCCAATATAAACGCGGTTGCGCAGGATGTCGCGGACAAGCTTGGTATAAAAATATCGGGCTACCCTAGTTTCGTGCTTGCTCTTATTTAGATAATCCGTAATATAATTAATGCTACAACCGGCGAGATACTTTCTATAAATTAACTTTACGACTTTGGCTTCGGCATCATTTAATTCAAGAACGCCCGTCCCTTTCGTATACGTATAGCCGAAGGGGCTATATCGGGCGCCATGCCAATTTCCTTTCTGAATACTTTTTAACATACCCGGAACAATTCGCTCCGCCAGTCGATTTCGTTCAAATTCAGCAAAACTACCTAATTGTTGAAACATTAATTTACCGGCGGAAGTCGTAGTATCAAATGGCTCGGTGGCAGATTTGAATCCCGCGCCAAAATCCTCCAGCTTATCGACCAATTCAAGAAGGTCCTTTAATCTGCGGCTAAATCGATCAATCTTATAGACAAGTACTAAAGCGATCTTTTTATCCTTAGCGTCTTTTAACACTCTCTGCAAGGCGGGGCGGTCGGTTGTGCCCGCGCTGATACCCTCGTCGGCGTAGTAATCAAATATTTCATAACCATTTTGACCGGCGTAATTAGTGAGATATTCTTTTTGGACTTCCAGCGAATACCCTTCCCTGGCCTGGTCCTCGGTACTTACTCTGGTATAGATCGCAACTTTCATGACTGCCCCCCCTCTCCTGATATTATATTTTGAGCGTATTCATCCACTTAACGATCCGATTCAAATCTGCCACCGTAAAAACAGGATAATTTCGATAATCTCTCCTCGGCTTGATCCAACCTTTTTTAATCCAGTAATAGATGGTTTGGCGAGGGACTTTCAATTCTTCCGCCGCCCTGGTCATATTATAAACGCCTTGCTTCTGCCTCATACTTAAATATTCTACACTTCTTTACAGTTTGGGTCAATCAATTCCGCCAGCGCTCCAATGAAATTGGAGCAATAAAAGGCGAAGCCTTTTATATTTAGACAAAGTAAAAGGCTCTGGCTTCTTTGACAGGCGAAAAGGAAGAGGTTTGACGGTGCCTGCGGGAAAAGAGCTTTTGGGATTGCTTTTAAAAAATACATTATAAAAAATTCAGATGGCGCGCGCCCCGAAGCGCGGGTTTTGCCCGTCTTTTTTGAGCCATTTCAAAAAAATCACGCAAAAGCCAATTATTTATTGAAAAA
>JAQUOB010000033.1 GCA_028717325.1 Candidatus Margulisiibacteriota bacterium | reverse complement strand
GCCCAATAGCCGCAGGTTCGGGTTATTAAGGTTCAGCTTAACGCTGACGTCTAATTTTACGGACACATCACCCATCGGTTTTTCTCCTACACATATTATCGTAATAAACGCCAAAAAACTTGCATCCTACAACCCGAATATTCGAATCGATGGCTCGAATGACCGAATATTTGGGAATTCGAGCTATATTCGGAAATTTGGGCAGTATCAATTTATTAGCCTCGTTTCACCCATGATCCTCTGCATCAACTTCTTGAGCAGGCCCTCTTTTTTGTCCAGGGAAGGGTTCTTGCCATTGGTTTTTGCCTGTTTGACCTCGATCAGTTCTTTCTTGGCCAGGGAGAAGACCCGGGCGTTGGCCTGGTCGCGCAGGCGGACAAAATTGGCATCGGAAACCGGCAGGTCAAGCCGTTTCAGGTTCTTGAGGAGTCCCTTGATCCTCGTTTCCACCATCTGGTGGGCGGGGCCGGAAAGCTCATACAGGGTCGCTCTCTCCAGCAGAGCTTCGTTAAGCATCTCCATCGTCCGCTGTTTGGCCAGCTCCTGGGCTTCGCCTTTTATTTGCTCTTCCATCTGGTCGGTAAAGATACCGAGGCGGAAGATGCCGTTTTTCAGCTTCCTGACCTTGAGCTCGGTCGAAATGGTCGTCAAAAGGTCTCCCTTGATCGCTCTCTGCATATAGACCGCTCTCAAGCGGTTGACCAGCAGTTCTTTCTCGTCTTTTTCGGTGTATTCATAAGGGTTCTTCGGCTGGCGGGACAGGTCGCCCGCGTTGGTATTGACGTTATTGCCGGCCAGGCCGTCCGGCGGGTTAAAGTAGGTCAAACCCAGATCGTTCTTTTCTTGCTTCCAGACCCGGTTGGTCCAGCCGGCAATGTCCGCCCCCAGGTTCTCGGCTTTGACCGCGATCTTGGAGAGCGTGGAAAGGTCTTTTTTGCCGTCTTTCATGGTTACGCCGATCAGCTCTTTTTCCAGTTCCTGCATAAGAAAGTCCTTGATCTCCGCTTTCGCTTCTTTGCCGGCAAAGTCCGACGTCCCCTGAATACCGTCGTGATAGCCGCCAAAATCCCAATTGCCCAGTTTATTGTTTTTAAACACCTTGCTGGTAAATTCATATAAGCCCAGTTTGGCGGAAGCATCTTCTAAGTTGCCTTCGGCAAAAACGGCCGCCGTGTACCGTTCTTTGATCTCGTTGGTAATTTGCTTGCGCACTTCATTCTTGATCTTAAGCTCCAGCGCGATGATCTCTTTTTCCGGCACCCCTTTTTCCAATATTTTGTCTTTTAGGGTTTTCAATTTGGCGGCCAGACCGGAGTCGTTGCTGACCATGCTCTCGAGAAAAAGCGATGAATATTGCTGGACCAGCCCTTTTAACTCGCTGTCCGTGGTATAAGTTTTGACGCCCTGACTGCCGCTGTTCTCTCCTTCCTCCCGGCCTTTCTTCCCTTTGTATTTTTCCACGCCGGTGATCGCGTCTTCCAGCGCGCTTCTCGAGAGGGCGACCGTGTCCCCCCGTGTATCGTCCTTGCCCAGCATTCTGTCATATTCCTGGTCCAGCTTATTCAGCACCCCTTTGGTGGAAACGTTGGCCGACAGGCCGATGCTCGGCAACTTAGCCAGGGTGTCCAGGACCATATCCAGTTTGCCCTTTTTATCGATCCCGCCCCCGCTCAAAGCCTTTTCCAAAACCTCTCTGGCCGTCCGCTTTGTTTCGGTCGGCTTATCAAGGTTGTGCTTGGGGATCACCGCCTGGTTAAGGATGGCTCCTTCATTCAGGGCGACGTTGATCTGTTGGTTGTTGACTGCCTGGACCATTAAATGCCACCTCTAAGGCCGGCTAAGATCATTTCCCGGCTTCTCTTTTCTTTCAGCAATACCACTTTTTTCTCGGTCGTTTTAATAAAGGTGTCGACTTTCTGGATATAGCCGTCAAGTATCTTGATCTTCTTATCCAGGTCGGCGACCTTGATCGTTTCTTCTTCTTTGAGTAATTCTGGTTTAGTTTCGGCCATATAATTCACACAGTTCCTTAAGGTCCTTCATGTTGCCGACCTGTTCCGCCAGGTTCTCTCTGATGATCCGTGCCTGCTCCAGCCGGAGTTCTTGAAGATCGATCTGGGAGAGCGGCTTGCCCAGACGCTGGGCCTGCAGGGCGAGCTGTTTTTCGATCTCCGCCATGATCCGGCGCTCTTTCTTGTTCTTGCCGCCGGAGATGGTCAGCAGGACAAAATTCCTGGCGTTTTCCTTGAAAAGCAATTTGTTTTGTTTTTCGAGTTCTTCCAGCGCCTGCCGCCGCATGGCTTCCAGCTCGCCCGGCGAAACCCCGGCCAGCGAGAGCAGGAAACGCAAAGCGCCCGCTTTGAAAGAATAATATTTCGAGACGAGCAGGTTGGGCGAACCCTGTGCCTGCTGAAGGGCTTTGGTGAAAGCGTCTTTCCAGGTTTCCAAACTGGCCGCGCCAAAGACCGGCGACTTGACGGCTTCTTGCGTATAAACGACAGCCGAGGCATAAGCATGGGTGAGCCGCGGCAAACCGGTGAATTCCGAACTGCCCGACTCTTCCGATTCGGCGACCTGCGCCGTGTATTTTGACCAGTCGGGAACGGCTTCCGCCTTCGGCGGCGCTTTTTCCATCAGCTGTTGGTTGGTTTGCGGTTTGCTCTTTAAGGCGAACAGCGCCGCTTTATTATAGGCGTTTAAATTACATTCAGTCATTTATGTTCTCCAGCTTCTGAATGATCGAAAGGACCTTTTGTTCCGGTTGTGCTTTATAGGCAAGCCGGAAGTGCTCCAGAGCTTCGTTGCCCAGCCGCAATTTAAGAAAAGCCATCCCCATCAGGTAATAGGGATAATAATCGTAAAGCCTGACGTTGACCGGCGCGCTCTCGCCGCCCCGGACCGGGAAACCGGCGATCGGCGCCAAGATCTCAACCACTTCATTATCCCGGTCGGCGGACAAAAGCAGAGTCGCTTTAACCACCCTCGGTTCCGGGTCGAGCGGATCGCACAGGCAGGCGTCATCGGCGATCTTCAGCGCTTTTTCTGTTTGCTTGAGCAGGATAAAACAACGGGATAACTGACAGCGGGCGCGGGTTTTGATCTCGCCTTCGGGCAACAGCTCAACCGCCCTTTGATAGGCGGCCGCCGCCTTCTCAAAATTACTCTGTTTAAAATAAACACCGGCTAATAGATAAGCGAACTGCGGATCGTTCGGGTTTTTAGCAAGCGCGCTCTCGAACATGGCGAGGCCTCTTTCTATCTTGCGGGCTTTTGCCTTCTCGTCCAGGGCGCTGAAACCGCCCCAGTGGCAAATATTGAAATCGACCTCTTCTCGTGTCACTTTTTCATCGGTGTGGAGCTCTTCGTTGACCGGCCGGACAAAATGGAAACCTTTGCCGGTCTTAAATATCTTGTCCCGTTTGTAGTACACATCGCTTTTGGTCTCGCCTTTTTGGCACTCCCAGATCTTCACATGCCAGATATCAGCCGACTCGTGCTTGAGTATCTGCCGGAGCTTTTCAAACTCCTGCGGGCTGACGTATTCATCGGCATCGAGCCAGAGGATATATTGGCTTTCGGCGTGTTTTAAGCTCTCGTTGCGGGCGGCGGAAAAATCGTTGATCCAGGGGAATTCGTAAAGCTTGGCTCCGGCCTGTTGGGCAATCTCTTTGGTTCGATCGGTCGAGCCGGTGTCGACAACGATGACCTCATCAGCCCCGGCCATGACCAAAGGCAGGGTCTTTGAGAGGTTCTCCTCTTCGTTTTTGACTATCATGCAGACAGAAAGTAGCTTTGCCATACACTAATATATCGGATCAATACAGAGAAAACTTGCGTAAAAATCGAGGCAGAAACAGAGGTCAGCTAGGACTATCGGGCCTGTTATTCGTTCTTCTTTTTTGATTCTTTAGCGGTTTTTTCAACATGTTGTTTGAAGAAGTTGGCCATCATGGTCTGCTGGAACTTCATATTGGCGGTTTTGGCATCAATATTTTTGCCCCAATCACCATTATTCAATTTATCCATATTTGCGTTAAGCGGACCTTCAACTGCCATCTCACTCACCTCTCTAAAATATATATCGTGCCGATCGGCCTAAAACTTGCGCCTTTCAATCTCATTTCTTCTTATTTTTTTGTTTTGCCGCCGTCAAACTTTCTTTTCTCATTTCCGCGATCCTTTCCGCGATCCTTTTCTGATTGGCCTTTTCTATCGCCGCTTTATCGGCACTTGACCTCGATCTCGCCTTCGCGTCACTTTTCGCCGCGGCGATCATCTCGTTTACTTTTTCCTCCTTGACCCGCTCTTTTTCCGCCTTATAATCTTCGGTCTTTCTCTCGTTTACCCGCTGGTTATATTTATTCATCAGGCCGACCTGCAGGGTATAGTCCAAATATGTTTTAGTTTTATTAAGCAGATTACTGTAGGCCCTAAAATTATAAGAACTGTTATATAAATTGACATTGCCCAGAGGCTGCCCGTCTTGCCACAAATTGGCAGATGCGTTTGGGGTCAGACTAAAAAAACTCATGCCGACAAAGAGGCCGCGGGCGCCGCCTCTGAGCCTGGCTAAGTCGACATTATGCCAGTAAGGATCGCTTTGATCAGGGATCACCGGCAGGTCGGTCCAACTGCCGCCCCCGCTCCAACCTTCCGCATTGAGCATCCAACTGTCAACATAATTTCCAGTATCGTGATTCTGCGCACGATCAAAAATGTTGTAGCCCTCTGAAGAGATCGGATACATAGAAATGCCGGCTAATTTGCCAACCTGCCCCGGATAATAGGTCCCGTTATCATCAAGGTGGCCGTAATATTCCGCTTTCAAACTGGTCACCACAAGAGATTTATACTCGCTGGCATCAAAATTATTCAAAAATCCCAATATCTCATTAACGGCATCTTTAACCGGCTTGCCCTGCTTTAAATCGTCAATAATTTTAGTAATATTGGCTGTTTTGATCTTGAGGCCGCCAAGCGCGTTTATGACTTGGTCCACGCTGGTTGCGCCGGCCAGGGCGGCTTTAGTGCCGCTAAAACTTCCATTAAACACCCAGCTGTCCTGAAAACTGGCAAAAACGTTGTCGATCCAGGCCTTATATTTATTGAATGGGTCGCCATTAAGCGGCGCGAAGTCGGCGTTAAACGCTTTGCCGGCCGAAAGGGCGCCGACCCATTGCCCGGCGGTATCCCATAATTCGTAATATTCGGTGAACATGAATTGATTAAGCTGGCCCGATTCCTGCCCCCGCCAATCGGCCGGGTTATCGTCCGACCACGAAGCTATTTTGGCGATCTTACTGGCTTCGGTCTCATCCGAACCATAAGTCGAGGCATCACGTGAACCATAGCCGAAATTATAAACTTTTGATTGCGGCCGGTGACTGCCAAAGAGATCGGTCATCGCGTAAGCGATCCGTCTTTTCGATTCGACCAGCCCGAGTATCCAGGCGATCCCCTGATCCTGGCTAGGAGTCTTGGGATACTTATTAAAATAATCATTAATAAATTCAAAATAGTTTTCGTTGTTGACCAGATAGCCTTTTTCTTGATCGAACAGGGTGGAATAATCCGGCACATAACCAAGCTCGGCGCCGGCCGTCCCGGAGCCGGTGCGTTTATAGACATAGCTCATATCGTCAAATTCATAGGCATCCATCGCCTCGCCGATCGAACCGGTATGGCCGTCGGTATAATAAACCCCGTTAAAGTCCGATTGATATTCAGCGTTGTTTTTGGGAGCTTTATCACTACCCACATAATGAAAATGCTGGAATTCCGACGCTCCAAAATAATAGTCAAGCCCGGGAGTTTGCTTTTCTTTACTTATGGTCCCCGATCCCCAAAAGGCCGTCGGATTGCCATTGGCATCAACTATAACATTTCCATCTTTGTCTTTACTGGAGGGGAACCGTTCTTTGGAGTGGCACATGGCGCCGTTTTCATCAAGTGTGCCGGTGAGGTCCTCGCCGCTGATCGGGGTAATGCCTCTTTGCGGCGGCAGGAATTTCATCATTTCCTGGAGAAAGTTAACGCGGGAAAAGAGCCAGCGCCGGCCGCGCGCGGTCGTTTTGTTGCCGTAAATCCCTTCTTCGCCGAAAGTCCCGTCAAGGGGAACTTGAGGGACATAAGGAGTCGGCGCGGGGGTTAAAACATCAAAATCCATGAGATTTTTCCTTAATTATCCGCCGGAGAGCATTTTGGCGGCCGTGTCGTCGTAGCTTAGCCGCTTCTGGAATAAACCCATGAACATGTTGGATTGGTTATCGAGCTGGCCGGTCACATATGTAATAGCCATCAAGCCGCCGGCCGAGGTCTTGTCGACCTGGCCCATACCAAACGCGCTTAGATCGACGCTATTTGAATCGGGATTGGCCACACCCAGGGTGATACTATTCAATTTCTTGAAGATGACCCGCATGAACTCTTTAGCATCAACGGAAGAGCTCTTGGCGCCCGATTGCGAGTTTTGGGCCGCGAAAACCGATCCGGCCGATTGATTATTATTGATTGATTTATCCATTTTTTCCTCCATTTAAACCCGGGAGACCGGAGTTAAAGGGAGGGGGGAGAAACTCCCCCCATAAAATTAACCCCTCATGTTCTGTTTGTACTCGTTGGCGTAGCCCTTTTCCAGATCGACGCCTTTCTTCGGCGCCGCTGAAACAACGGTCTGCGATCTTTCGTTAATGCTGACTTCTTGAGTAATTGCAAACAACCCTGCGCTGGTGTTCGCTGTGACATCAACCGATCCCGGCGTGCCCGCCTTGTTCCCATCGCTCAATTGCACGAGATGGATTTCGTCTCCACTCGTAGCCGAGTTGGCGATATTCAGAGTCAGTTCGTCTAATTGGGTGCCAAGCTCCTTTAGCCCATTAATACAAGCATTTAATGCTTTTGTGTCCATACCTTTTCACCTCCTTTTTGCCATACTGTCGAATCAAACCAGCTGGTTGATTGAACTACCTGAACCAGCCGGCTGAATTTCCGCTTTTGAACCAGAGCTTTCATCCGCAACATCCGCGATCTTGAGATCGAGACCGCTCTCTTCGAATCTGGCCTTAACCAGGCCTTTGAGATCGGAGAGGAGATCAGTAATTTGTCCTGAATTCGCCTGACTATTAAGAGTTAGATTACCGATCGAATTGCTCATTGTCCGCTCCCACTATACTTATCGTAGCCCGAAACACAAAACTTGCATTACTCTTCTTTCAGCTTTTTCTCGACTTGAGAGATCTTTTTCAGTATCTCGTCGAGGCCTTCATCCTGTGTTTCCAAGCCAGTAAAGAAATCGTTAAACAGTTTTTTATCGTACATGGCGCCCGCAAAGGTCTCCGTGCCGCGGGTTACCTGGTCGGCCCGGAAATTCTCGATCAGACTGCGCACAAAAGAGATGGAAGACGATTGATTGTTAAGAGCATTATCAAGCGTCTTGGGGCTCATTTCTCTGAACATCGAGGCTGAAATGCCGTCTAATAACATCTTATCTTTCCTTATTCCGGCAAAACCGAGGCCTTTTTCGGCTCGTTTTGGGCGATCGCTTTGGATTCGGTTTTCGGCGTAATGGAAACCGACCAGTAATGGACAGGGCCGGCACCGTTCCCAACGATCGTCGGGTTCAAATAGGCGTAATCAACGCTGAAGCCGTTAAGATTGAAACCGATACCCGTAGTGGTATTGCCGTTGCCGCGTCCCGCGCGCAGGGTCAAGCCATCGACCGGCCGCCACTCACAGCCGACCTGACGGCCTTCCACCGACCAGGTGACCGCATTTTCAAATAGATTACCCGAGATGCCGGCCAGGAGGGTTGAATTCTTTTCATCGGACGTATTCAAATTAGCGACGGCCGGCGACGGCTGGGCGTTCATGAAATTCTTCATGGCTAAGCCGAACGAAAGGTAATCGGTCGGTTTAAAGACCGAAGCCAGATCGAGATCGATGTTGGAGCCTCCGTCCGTCGACAGGCCCTTGGTCGTGCCGATCTTCCGGCTGGAAAACTTGACGTTGACGCCCAGGGAAAGGAGGCCCAGGTTATCCGGGACCCTGATCTGCTGGTTAAGATCCTGCGCCAGGCTGACATATAAGGTTTGGGACGAATATCTGACCGGGCTTTCACCGTCCCAGGTGGTCAAGTCGAGGCTGCCCGTAATAGGATCGGTCGAACCGACGTAGCCGATGCCTAAACTGCCGAAAGGGGTCTTCTCAACTCCGCCGATCATGGTATATTCCCGGCCTTCGATCAGGCGGGTCGAAACAAGCACAGATTCTTTTTTGACGGAAGTGATGCCGGCCGGATTAACATAAATCGCGTTGACGTCATCGGCCAGGCCGGCAAAAGCGCCGCCCATACCCATCGGCCGGGCGCCAAGATTTGCCTGGGCTAGAACGGGGAAAACAAGGACCAGAGTCAATAATGAAGCCAGAATTGTTTTGTTCATTTCAAAAGTATTATCGCGGCGGGAGAGACAAAACTTGCGCGGAATTTAAGCCCTTAGGATTATATAATACTATCCGGGGGAAAATTGGAGCGCGGCGGCAATTCGGCCGCCGGCCGTATGGTGCACCGGTTCGAGATCACGGAGCCGGCCGGGACCTGCGCTTTTTCGCCGATATGGCAAAAACCGCCGATCACCGCATCCCTGATCTCCGCGCGGCCGCAAACGGTGACGTTGGACCAGAGGACCGAGCCGGTAACGGCGCAGCCGTCCTCAATGACGCATTTATCGCCGATCACGGCGTCTTTGATATAGACGTCTTTGCCGAGACGGCAATGATCGCCGATGATGACCGAACCCTCAAACCGGGCGGAGGCATGGATATTCTCCCGCTCGCCGATCCAGGTCGACTTGCCCTTTTTGGCGCCGGGGATCCTGATCTGCACGGCCCCTTTCATGGCGTCATAATTTGATTGGATATACTTATCGAGGCCGCCGACATCGCTCCAGTACTCGACCATCTGGTAGCCGTAAATCGCGGCTTTCTCGCCGATCAGCCGCGGAAAAAGCTCCCGCCCGAAATCATAAAACCCGCCGGGGATCATTTTGAGGACCGCCGGCTCAAAAACATAAATGCCCGTATTGGCCAGATCGCTCAGAGCGGCTTCCGGTTTGGGTTTTTCCTGGAAACCGGTGATCCTGCCCTCATTGTCCTGGATGACCACCCCGAATTCGCTGACCTCCGCCACTCGGGTCAAAGCGATCGTTACCAGCGCGTTTTTTTTCTTGTGAAATTCGACCAGCCGGTTCAAATTAATGTCGGTTAAGGCATCGGAAGACAAAACCACGAAGGTTTCGTCGATCCCCGCTATTTCCTCGGCCATGAATTTTACGCCGCCGGCGGTGCCCAGCAGTTTCTCTTCAAAAGAATAAACGAGATTGACGCCAAACTTTGAGCCGTCGCCGAAATAGTTCTCGATCTGTTCGGGATGATAATGAATATTGGCGGTGATATCGGTAAAACCGTGCTTTTTCAGCAACTCGAGGTTGTGCCGCATGGTGGGAAAGTTGACGATCGGCACCATTGGCTTGGGAACGGCCAGCGTCAGCGGCTCAAGCCGGGTGCCGTAGCCGGCGGCCATGATCAGCGCTTTCATCCCTGGTCGATCTTCCTGAGCCGCCGCTGATGCCTGGCGTCGCCCGAGAACGGAGTTTTCAGCCAGACATCGAGAATTCTGAGGGCTTTTTTGGGCAAGAGCCGTCGGCCGGCCAGGCAAAGGACATTGGCGTCGCCGTGCTCCCGGCTCTGGCGAGCCGTGTAAAGATTATTAACATTGACCGCCCTCACCCCTTTGACCCGATTAGCCGTGATCGTGACCCCGACACCGGAGCCGCAGATCAGGATGCCCCGGTCAAATTTGCCGGC
>JAQUOB010000032.1 GCA_028717325.1 Candidatus Margulisiibacteriota bacterium | reverse complement strand
ACAGGAAATAATTGAATCGGAAGGGATTAAAATCATCAGAATTACAAACCAAGAAATCAGCAAAAATAAGAAATCAACCTTGAGCAAGCTTGAAGAAATAATCGATCAACACATAACCCCTCTCCCTTTGGGAGAGGGCAGTAAAGATAATATTTTCGATAAAAACAAAATCGGGTGAGGGCTGTTTTAATTACTTGCACCGATTGTCTGGATCGCCCCGGTGAGGGCCTGGAAATCTATTTAATAAAAAAATAATTAAATTGTGAAACACCAAAACAAGATAAATCGCGGGTTATCGGTCATTATATTTTTTGTTCTTGTTTTGATCTCCTCTGCGAGCGGCCAGGTATTTACCGATGATCCGGTCAAGATCGGCGTGGGGGCGCGGCCAATGGGCATGGGCAAGGCCTTTGTGGCCGTCTCTGACGACGGCAGCGGCATCCTCATGAATCCGGCGGGCATCTCGCACATCAAGTCCTGGATCGCCTTCAGCATGTATTCGAACCTCTTTAACGAGGTCCAATACCTGACGCTGACCTATTCCACCCCTTTCAGTTTTCTCAATCAAAAATACGGCTTCGGCTTCGCGGCCGTGCGCTCGGGCATCACCAATATCCCTTCACCATCGCAATTCGGCCTGGTCTATTTCGACTATCACAACGACGTGTATCTCTTATCGCTGTCTTACCCGATCAACGAAGCCCTGAGTGCCGGGCTCAATTACAAGATCTTCGACCAAGGCTTTACCGGCGGCGTTTCCAGCCTCGGCACCGGGCACGACATCGACCTGGGCGTCAAATACACGGTGTCCGATCGACTGGTCCTGGGGCTCAACCTGCAAAACATTTTACCCTTCGACATGGGCGGCCGGATCAACTGGGATTACGGCTACACCGAAGGGATCCCCGCTGTCGCCAAGATCGGCGCCGCGCTGACCGATTTTGAAGGCCGCCTGCTGATGGCGGTCGATTACGACATGTGGCTGACGCGCAAAGCTTCTCCCGCCTACCATGCCGGGCTGGAATGGGAATTAAATCCTATGCTGACCGTCCGGGCCGGGCTCGACCAGAATTTTTCTTCCACCGCCACCAACAACGGCGTTAATCCCACACTTGGCCTGGGTTTTTATCTCTCCGGCTTCCGGTTCGATTACGCCTATCATCCTTATTACGCCGAATCAAGCAACGTGACCCACTTTTTCTCGCTATCTTACACACCGCCGCAGTTGTCCACCGGGGAAGCGGCGGCGCGTAAAGAGGTCATGGGGGTGACTATCGGCGAACCGGCCGATAAATCGGTCGTTTATCAAGACAGGATCACGATCGGCGGCTTTGTCCTGAACAACCGGATCAGGACCGTGGCGATCAATGACAAAAAGATCCCGATCGGCCCCGACAATATGTTTGAAACCGAAGAGGCGCTGGCACTCGGCAAAAATGTCTTTACCGTGGCCGGCCTGGATGCGGCGGGCAAAACGACGATCGAAGCCCAGAGCTTGAGAATTTTGCGGCTGGCCAATTTCCCGGACGTGTCGAAGACTTACTGGGCTAAGGACGCTATCGAACAGGTCGCGACGCTGGGCTTTCTGGAAACGCCCGCGGGCAAGCCCTTCGGACCGGATAAGACCGTGCGGCGCGCCGACGTTTTAAAAACACTCATCAGGCTCAGCGGGATCTCACTGCCGAGAGAGATCAAGTCACTGCCGTTCAAAGATATCGGGCTTAACAGCTGGCTGGCGCCTTATCTGAAAGCGGCTTATGACGCCGGTTTGATAACGGCCGGGCCCGATCGCAAGTTCAACGCCGCCCGCCCGGTCACCCGCCTGGAGTCCATCGTGATGATGGTCAGGTTTTCCAAATTCGCCCTGCCGAAAGTGCAGGAGCGGCCGTTTGCCGATCTCTCGGTCAGGCACTGGGCGATCAAAGAGATCACGGCGGCCAAGCAGGAAGGCCTGCTGGAGTTCGCCACCATCAATCTTTATCCGAGCCAGCAGTTGACCCGGGCCGAATTCGCTTACATGCTGTCAAAAACACCGATGGCCGCGCCCAAGATCAAAGAATTGCTGAAGTGGGAGTAAATTATTTCGACAACTCCGCCATCAGCTGCCAGTAAGGGTCGGTCTTGGGGTGTCCCAGCGTTCTTTCTTTTCCCCGGCTGACGATCTTAAGCCCCTGTTTTTTCGGCACGACCTCGCCCGCGACGGCACTTAAGATGCCTTTTTGCTTGAATGCTTCGACCAGGCGGCCGGCTTCCTTTTTATCGACCATCGCGATCAAAGTCCCCTCGCTGATGGCACAGAAAGGATCAAAGCTGAAAAGTTCGGCCGTCTTTTTGATCACCGGCTGGATCGGGATCGCGTCTTCTTCGATCCTCAAACCATAATCTCCCGCCCTGGCCATTTCGTACAAGCCGCCCCAGATACCGCATTCGGTCGCGTCGTGCATGGCAGAAACGCCGGGGAATTCCCGGGCGATCGCGCAGTCATCCATGACCGACATCTGATAATAGATGTCAGCCGCCTCTTTTTGAAAGGCGGGACCGCCGGCCAGAATAAATTTATTGGGAAAAGAAACCGCGAGCAGCCCCGTTGTTTCCACCGCCGGGCCTTTGGTGATCACGATCTGGTCCCCAGCTTTGACCCGATGGGGGCCGCGCAGGTCGGCTTCGTCGCCGACGGCGATCGAGGTCGCCCCGCCGACCATCGGGTAATTACAGCCGGCGTAGCGGGCCGTGTGGCCGGTAATTATGCTGATGCCGTATTTCTTGGCTTCGGCATCGACGGTTTTCCACATCTCTTCCATCTGGCCCTCGGTCATCTCGGGCGGCAGGTTAAGGTCGATCGTCAGATATTTTGGCTGGAGGCCCGAAACGGCCACATCGCAAAATATGATGTGAAAGGCGAACCAGGCGGCGCGGGCAAAGCCGAAGGCGGGCACGATAAAAAAAGGATCGGTCGACATGGCCAGGCATTTTTCGCCGAGCTTCAAGACCCCGTAATCCACGCCGTGCCGGGGGCCGATGACTATACTTTTGTCGCGAGCGCCTAATCTGGGATAAATAACGCGGTCAAAAAATTCCGGATGGATCTTTCCGAGTTCGGGCAGTTTATCAATATTCATTTTTTTTCTCCCTCCGCAAGCATTACCTTGATCAGGTTTATCAAACTTTCGGGTCCCCCGATCCGCTCGAGGTTCTCAGCCCCGCTTAAGGAGCTCCCCGACAAACATTTCTTAGCGCATTCCCACCCCCTTAATTGATCGCCAGCAGCTGTTTCAGCTTGGCTTTATCGAACCCGACAATGATCTGGCCGTCAACATCGATCACCGGCACGCCCATCTGGCCGGAGCGGCTGATCATTTCCTGGGCGGCCAGCTGGTTGACGGAAACATCGATGTCTTCGAAAGGCATGTTGTTCTCGGTCAAAAACTGCTTGACCATTTTACAATAGGGACAGTTCGGGGTTGAGTAGATCTTAACTGTGGCCATTTCATCCTCCTGGACTAAATAGTCTTGAGTTCGTTCAGTTCTTTGATCAGCTCGTCAATATCAAGGCCATGGACGTCGGCCGCCTGCTCGATCGTTTCGCCCTGCGCGATGACACAGCCGAGACAATGCATGCCCTTGGTCATCAGAACCGCCGCGATCTGCGGCTTGATCTTTAGCGCCTCGGCGATCGTCATGCTCTTGGTGATCTTTATCTCTTCAGCCATGATGATAGGATTATAACAAATATTCTTCGAGACTTCGAGTCTTGGAGGCATAAAATATTGCCTCAAAGTCTCTAAGACTCAAAGTTTCTCAAAGACCCCGTAGATCAACTCAAAACTCGCGCTGATGCCATCCTCATCGCCGTAGCTTTCCTTATATTTTCTAAAGGACGAAAGCTGGAACTGCCCTTCCCCATCGGCCGCCGCGGCGCCCAGCTCTTTCAAGTAATATATTAGCTCTTTAACACTATGAAACTTTTCACGGGACATCAGCGCTGCCAAAAAAACATTACGAAAATGGGGCTTGAGCAACTGCTCTATCATTATGGTATCCGGGAATTCGTTGACCCTAAACCCGCACTCCTTTAATTCCATCAGTGTCTTCGGCCCGAAGGTCGTAAAAAGGAACAGCCCGCCCGGCTTAAGCCGTTCCCTGACCCGGGCGAACACCTGCTCGACCGACATCCATTGCAGCGAAGCGTTGGAGACGACCAGATCATACTCTCCCACACCCCATACCTCTTCCCCATCCCCAACCTTAAAAGAGAGATTGTCTCGTTTTTGTTTTCCCGCCTCTTCGATCATGCCGGGCGCGATATCTATGCCTTCAACTCTTGCGGCCGGAAAACGTTCCGCCAGCTTTTTCGTCAGATAGCCGGTGCCGCAGCCGATGTCGAGAATAGTTGTAAGTTGTAAGTCGAAAGTTGTAAGCAGGGAAAAGAGTTCGTCCGCCATTTCTCTCTGCATGACGGCATGTCGGTCATATTGGGCCGCGCTGCGGGAGAAATTGGCGCTGATCAGTCGTTTAGCCAGCATAATAGCTCATTGAACCTTTCAGGTGTTTCGATCAACGGCGCATGCCCCACCTCCGCCATCAGCACCAGTTCACTGCCGGCGATCGCCTCGTTCATGTATCGGGCGGCGCCGGGCAGGCAAATTTCATCTTTGTCGCCATGGATTATCAAAGTCGGCGCTTTGACCGAAGGCAGAAGAGCGCGCAGATCGACTTTCTCAAGCGACGCCAGCTCCTTGAGGGCCTGCTCGACTGTCAGATCAGCCAGGCCCGTACTGTGTCCGTCCGGAAAGACCAGTGAATGGAAGGCCCCGATCCCTTCGGCCTTGATCCGCTTTTCCAGCCGCCTCAACAGGGCCAGCGGCAGGCCGGCCGGAAAATCGCCGTCCGCGATGAACTTCGGCGTCGTCGAAACCAGGACAAGTTTTCCTACCTTTTCGGGATACCTGGCCGCGACGAGCAGCGCGACCATCCCGCCCATCGACCAGCCCACCAAATTAGTTTTTTTCCCCAGCCCTTTGCCCACCCTCTCCGCTTCACGCTCGAAGTCGTCAAAGTGTAAATGAGGGCCGCCGCCGGGCCAGATCTCGGGGGTTGTCGCAAAGCCGTGCAAAAAAACGAGGTCCATATTAATATGGTATAATTTATTCAATGATTTATCAAGGATTAGCGGCCAAAGCGATCGCGGAAACCGGCGTGGATCAAGCGGAAGCGCTGGCCATTATAAATACTCCTGACTCCGAGCTCCTCTCTCTCCTAACTGCGGCCGAAAGGATCAGACGGCACTTTCACGGTAACAAGGTCAAGCTCTGCGGCATCATCAACGCCAAATCCGGCCGCTGTTCGGAAAACTGCTCTTTCTGCGCGCAGTCAGCCCATCATCAGACCGATTGCCGGGTCTATCCGCTGTTATCGGAAAAAGAATTGGTCGCCGCGGCCAAGTCGGCTGAAAAAAATATGTCGGCCACCTGTTTTTCGTTCGTCACCTCCGGCAAGACGATCCATTCCGACTCCGAACTCCGAACCCTTAACTCCGCGCTCACGACGATCAGCCGCGAAACGGACCTGAACCGCTGTGTCTCGCTCGGAACGTTAACCCTTGAGCAGATCAAGCAACTGAAGAACTCCGGCCTGAAGCGCCTGCATCACAATCTCGAGACCGCTGAGAGCTTCTTCGGCAAAATGTGCACCACCCACACTTACCAGGACAGGGTCAGGACGATCAAATTGGCCAAAGAGGCCGGGCTGGAGGTCTGTTCCGGCGGTATCTTCGGGCTGGGCGAAACCAACGAACAGCGGGTCGAACTGGCGTTCGCTTTAAAAGAACTGGCGGTCAAGTCCGTCCCCATCAATATTCTGAACCCGGTGCCGGGCACTCCGGCGGCCAAAACTTCCAAATCCCTGACTCCCATCGAGGTTTTAAAGCTGATCGCCGCCTATCGCTTTATCCTGCCCGCCCAGGATATCGGCGTCTTCGGCGGCCGGGAAAGATCGCTGGGCAGTTTGCAGCCGCTCATGTTCATCGCCGGCGCCAACGTCACGCTGATCGGCGATTATTTGACGACCAAAGGCCAGACCCCGGAACAGGACCTGAAAATGATCAGGGAGCTGGGGCTGGAGGTGGAGGGTTAACGCGACCCTCATCCAACTCACCCCCTACCCCCTCTCTTAATAAGAGAGGGGGTGAGAAGGATATGCGTTGGCGGGGGTGAGTTTTATAAGTGGGTGAGGGCCATTTTATGACAAACAAACTTAAACAAGCTATAAACATTCTTAAGAACGGCGGCGTCATCGCCTTCCCGACCGAGACCGTCTTCGGGCTTGGCGCTTCCCTCAAACGGCCCGCAGCGATTAAGCAAATATTCAAAATTAAAAACCGGCCAAAAAATAAACCTCTGCAGGTTTTAATCGCGTCGGTCGAACAGGCAAACAAGCTGGGGAAATTGAGCAAAAAAGCGCTGGCGCTGGCCGAAAAATGTTGGCCCGGTCCGCTCACGCTGGTCGTTTTCAAAAAAAAGGCGGTGCCGAAACTCGTAACCGGGGGAACCAACAAAGTCGGCCTGCGCCTGCCCGATCATCGGATCGCTTTAGAACTTATCAAAGCGGTCGGGCCGCTGGTCGCTACCTCGGCCAACAAAAGCGGCGACAGGCCAGCGCTGACGGCTAAAGCGGTCAAAAAGAATCTGCCCGGGATCGATCTTATCCTGCCCGGCCGCGTGCGTTCGGGCGCCCCCTCGAAAGTCGTTGATGCCACCAAAAGCTTCAAAGTGCTGCGCGGCTGATTTTTTTAAATTTCTGCGCTGAAATTACTCCCGAAATTAGTCGATAATATTAGAGAGGAAACACATGATTTCTGCCTATCAGCCGACCAGGGTCCAAAAATACGTGTCGCCGATAGCCACGCGGCTGTTTTCCGTGGTCTTTTTGGACCGCCGGCAAGTTGCTTCGGGCATCCGCGCTTTAGCCGGCTCGATCAAGGATGAGAGAGGCAAGATACACCTGCGCATGGCCCTTATCCGGCACGGCCTGCTCCTGCCGGCCTATCGCGCGATCCCCCTCGAAAATATCGAACATTACCATTTTAGCAAGACGATCACGGCCAGGGACCTGGCCGGAGCGGCGCTCTCATTTCGCGAGCATTCAGCCAGGGATGAATTTTCGGGTATCACCCTGGGCATCATTACCTGGCAAAAAATCGAGATAAAGCCGGGCGAGGTCGATTACAACCGGATCTTACAATCGATCACGCCGAAGATATTAAGCGAACTTCAGGACGAAAGAGATTGGAACGGCGAAGCGCTTAAAAAAGCTTTTGCCCTGGCCTCCCGCCGGAACGGCGTGAACCGGGACACCCTGATCTACCGCATGCGCAAGATGTCGGATATTGGCGGCAATATTCAGGCGATCATCGCGTCTCTTTTCATGGACCGGCCGGCCGCCGACGCGCATAAGCTCTTTCAAGCAAGCAATGGCGATTTCTTAGGCGATCTCGGCGAATCGGTTCATTTAAGGATTAAGGAATATCAGGACCTGCTGGCCGGCTTTACGTTCGATGGCTCGCAATTAAAGGCCAAGGATGATTATCTGGCCAAAAAAATGGCCGAACTGGTCGTCAGGTCCGACGACGCCCAAACACTGCTTCTCTTCTTTTTACACAAATTGAACGAAGCCCGGGAGGCAAATGATACGACGGCTCCGATCTTTGATGAAATACGCTATCTCTACGCGCCGCTGGCGGAAAGGTTGTCGCTTTTCTTTTTGGCGGATGACTTCAGGGACCAGTTCCTGCGTTTGAGCCAGCCGAAGAAATATGAAGCGATCGATCAAAAGGTCTTTGAACGGCTCGGGCTAAGCTACCCCGAGGCCAAGGTCTTTTTAAGCCGGTTCGTAGAAAAACTGTTCGGCTATTTGCAAAAAGAGTTGGGCGCGGGGATTCAAGGGCTGACCATTAAATTCAGGGTCAAATCGCCTTACAGTCTCTGGAACAAGGTTGAAGTCCGTAAGGAATACGGCTTTGAGGCCCTCAAAGATATCCTGGGCGTCAAGATAATTTGCGCTTCGGAAGACGCCATGCTTGCCGTCAGGGACCGTCTGATTAAAAAGAACGGACTTATCACGATAAAATCCGTTGCCGACAAAACCGAACGGAAAAGAGGCGAGTGGCGCGGGTTCAAGCTGGTGGGCGAACATAAAAGAAATGATGAGCGCAAAATCCTGCCCATTGAGATCCAGATCATGACCCGGGAAATGAACCACGAAAATAATTGGGGGAAAGCCGGCACCTGGATCTATAATCTTATAAAAGACCTCGATGAACCAGGGATAAAAAAACAGGTTTTTCGCTTCAAAGAGCCGCCGGAGCTAATCACTGCCAATTACGTCGAAAATTTCGGACAGGTCAAGGCCTTTTGCAAGCCCTATCTTGATTGAATTCCCGGTCGATCTGTATAATAATTAATTGATGAAAAGAATCGTTATTTTTGCCTGGCTGCTTATTGTTGCTTGCCTGATCGGCTGCGGCAGGCAGGCAAACCAAGCCTCCACTACGCAAACCGTCAAGGGAATCAGTCTCTCTCCCAAAAGTTTATCCTCAACTGATTTTCTTGATTTTTTTGCGAAAGCGAAACAGGTAGGATCAATCGTCTCTTGGGCCGGGGACTGGAAGGAGCTGGAGAATACCGTAAACGGCGGACCAACGGTGGTCGCCGGGCTCGCCTCAACCTACGGCTACATCCCCATCATCGAAGCCCAGTTCTTCACCCAATCGACCGGCCAGCTTTTAAGACCGCTTAGTGACGCGACCAAAGAAGCTTATAAGAATAGCGCAGTGGCCTTTGCAAAAAAATATACGCCGCGGTATCTGGCTTTGGGTATTGAAGTCAATACTCTTTACGAAAAGTCGCCGGCCACCTTTGAAGCCTTCGCTCAATTTTTCAGCGAGGTGTATGACGCGGTTAAAGTTCAATCACCCTCGACCAAGGTCTTCACCATCTTTCAATTAGAAAAAATGAAAGGCTTGAGCGGCGGTTTGTTTGGCGGCACCAACGACCCGAGCAAAAACGAATGGGCTTTGCTTGACAAATTTCCCAAATCAGATTTGATCGCTGTGACCACTTATCCTGGTCTGATCTATAAAAGTCCCGCCGGCATCCCGACCGATTATTATTCGGAGATAACGTCTCACACAACAAAAGAGATCGTTTTCACCGAAATCGGCTGGCACTCGGCCGCGACGCCGGAGGGCTGGGAGAGCAGTGAAACCGAACAGGCCGAGTTCGTCACCAGGTTTTTCGCCTTAACCAAAAACCTGTCGAAAGCTTTCATCATCTGGAGTTTTCTCTATGACCCGGCAACCGTTGTCCCCTTTGACAGCACGGGGCTCTTTAACTCAGATGGCACCTCAAAAGAGGCCTGGGCGACGTGGCTAAATAACTAGATCAACTAAAAGCTCAACGCTACCTCGTAGTACTGCGTCGATTCAACCTGACCGGTCACCGGGTTATAGGCCTTCTTATAATGAGTGACCAAACTCATGTTTTGATTGACCTTATAAGCGACATCGGCTCCTAAGACCGCCCCCTGCTCCAGTGAGATCGAGCGGAAGTCGACAAAGTTCGGCTGTTTGTAATAACCCCTGACATTCCATTGGTCGGTGAACTTGGCGGTCAGATCGGCGGTCAGCGACGAATTGCTGTTATTATAGCTTTCATAAACCGCCGTCAAAGAAGCCAGCCCGAGGGCGTTAAGGCCCAGTTTGGCCAGATAACCGTTTTTCGGCGTGTTGGTCGCCTCCGCCGAAGCGAGATCGACCGGGTTGTTCTCATAGTCAACGCCAAAATAGCCGGGGACAAAACCCTTGTCCAGCATGCGGTACTCGGCTGAAAAAGAGGCGTTGGCAACCATTAGATCGTACGCCCAGGACAGGCCAGCCGCCAAGCCATTGCCGTGATTAATGATCTGGCCGGCTTCGGCGTAGGCTTGAAAGTTAGCCGGCAGCGGCATGATGGCATCGGCGCCGATCGCGGCGACCGACGGAAAACTTCTCGTCGCTCCGCCGGCTTGTACGAACGTTCTTCCGGTTGAGTCGTTAATGTAATATTGACCCA
>JAQUOB010000031.1:7883-10157 GCA_028717325.1 Candidatus Margulisiibacteriota bacterium | reverse complement strand
GAAGCGACTAACCCTTGCGGTGAAGTCCCCTTACTGCCTTATGAGAGCTGCAACCTCGGCTCGATCAATTTGGTTAAAATGTTAAACGGCCAAACGATTGATTGGGCAAAGCTGGAGAAGACGATCTCGATCGCCGTCAGGTTCCTCGACAATGTGATCGATAAAAATTGTTACCCGATTCCGGAGATCAAGCGGGCGACCAGGCGGACGCGCAAGATCGGCCTGGGAGTCATGGGCTTTGCCGAAATGCTGATCGAAATGGGGATCCGCTACAATACCGATGAAGCGATTGATTTAGCCGAAAAGTTGATGGAATTTATTTATTCGCATGCCCGGAAACAATCGAAACATAATTCTACTGTTTGCACCATTGCGCCGACAGGCACGATCAGCCTGATCGCCGATTGTTCGTCCGGGATCGAGCCGCTGTTCGCCACGGAATTCGTGAAAGAAGTGCTGGGCGGGGTCAGGCTCCAACACAAATTGGATACGAAACAGAAAGATGCAGTCGTGACGGCAATGGAGATCGCTCCCGAATGGCATGTTAAGATGCAGGCGGCGTTTCAGCGGCATGTTGATAACGCGGTTTCCAAGACGATCAATCTGCCGGAGAAAGCGACGGTCGACGATGTGCGCCGCTCCTATCTCCTGGCTTATGAGCTAAAATGTAAGGGTATTACGGTCTATCGCTACGGCAGCAAGCCCCAGCAGGTGCTCTACCTCGAGGACAGCGGCTGTCCGGAGTGTGGGATATGATATACCTATTTACCGGTGAAGGCGGCGGCAAGACGATCGCGGCCCTGGGCCTGGCGCTGCGCTCTGTCGGGCAAAAGCACAAAGTTATAATCGTCCAGTTTTTAAAAGGCCGCCGAGACACCGGTGAGTTCAAGATCGCCAAACGCTTGAGCCCCTATTTTAAAGTTTTCCAGTTTGGCCGCAAGGAATTGGTTAACTTGAGAAAGCCCAGCCCCATTGATATTGCCCTGGCCCAAAAAGGTTTCGATTTTGCCAGGCGCGCCGTCAAAATGAAGCCGAAACTTTTGATCCTGGACGAGATCAATTTAGCCCTGGCGGCAAAACTGCTGCCCGAAAAAGAGGTGGTCGATTTTTTACGCTCCCTGCCAAAATCGATCGACGTCGTCCTGACCGGCCGGCACGCTTCCAGCCGGTTATACCGCCTGGCCGACGGCGTTTCGGTGGTCAAAAAAGTGAAGCATGTATTTGATCGCGGCATCAAGGCGAGGAAAGGGATCGAATATTGATCAGAAAACTTGCCTATAGCGCCGGCGGTCTGGCGATCGCGCTCTCGAGCCAGGCCTTCTCGACTTATATTATTTTCTTTTATGTGGATGGGGCCAAACTGCCGGTCTATCTGGCCGGCATGGCGATGCTCATTTATTCCGTTTGGAACGCCATCAACGATCCGATCGCCGGCTTGATCTCCGATTCGACCCACAGCCGCTGGGGCCGGCGGCTGCCTTACCTTGTCGCTTCCGCTCTGCCTTTCGGGCTGGTTTTCTTTTTGCTCTGGGTCCCGCCGTTCAGCGGTCTTGACCAGCCGTTCCTGCTTTTCCTCTATTTTGTGGTGCTGGTCTGTCTTTTCGACGGTTTGAACGCCGTCATCGGCGTCAATTGGGCAGCGCTTTTCCCGGAAATGTTTCACAGCTTGAAGGAGCGGGTGGAAATAAATTCATACCGCCAGGCCTTTGGTCTGACGGGTATTTTATTCGGCTTGGCTTTGCCGCCCCTCTTTTTCGGTTCTGTCGGCTGGGGCTGGATGGGCGCGATCTTTGGGCTGGCTATCTTTCTTATCCTGGTCGTGGCTATCGCCGGCAGCCGCGAAAGGAAGGAGTTCAGCCGGGAGCACTCGCTCTCTCTTATTCAGGAGCTTAAGGCGACTTTTAAAAACCGCTCCTTTTTGACTTTTGTCCTGGCGAACCTGTTTGTCCAGTATGCCGTCACGACCAGCCTGGCGGTCATGCCGTTTTTTGCCAAATATGTCCTCGGCGCCAATCCGCAGACCGTGGCATTGATACTGGCCGCCGCTTTTTTGCCGGCCATACCCATGCTGTTTTTCTGGCGGATTATTGCCGGCCGGCTGGGTGCCAAGCCGGTGTTCCTGACCGCCCAGATCTTGCTGGCGCTCTTTTTGCTGCCGCTCTTTTATATTAAAAGCCTCGGTTTCATCCTGCTGGACGCGGCCCTGATCAGCGCGGCGATGGCCGGCTATTTATTAACGACCGATGTCCTGATCGCCGATATCATCGACGAGGA